>CACZPA010000230.1 GCA_902782895.1 uncultured Eubacteriales bacterium | reverse complement strand
GGGTGCCGGATGAGGATACACTGTATCAGATCGGAAGCTGTTCTAAAGCCTTTACGGCAGCCGCCTGCGCGCTGCTGGTCGACAGAGGGCTTCTGGAATGGGACAGACCCGTCAAGGACTATCTTCCCTGGCTGAAGTTTATGGATCCTTTTACGACGGATCAGGTTACCGTACGGGATCTCCTGTGCCACCGTACCGGACTTCCGCGCCATGACGCGGCCTGGATCGACGGCCCGATCAGCCGCCGCGGTATGGTGGAAAACCTCCGGAATATGCGCCCCGCATGGTCCTTCCGTTCTCACTGGTGTTATCAGAATGCCTGCTTCGTTGCGGCCGGCATGCTGGTAGAGGAGCTCTCCGGGATGACCTGGGAGGAATTCCTGAAGAAAGAGATTCTGGATCCGCTGGGCATGGACCGTACGACATTCTACGTCGACGCGATCGCGAACGATCCGAATCATGCGGATCCGTATGAAAGAGTTATGCCCACCGATCTGACCGGCTTCCAGAGATGCGGCTTTCTGAAGAGCGATCGGGAAGATATGGAAAAAGGCATCGGCGCTCCTTACGGTCCGGCCGGATCGATCATGTCTACGATCAAGGATATGGGCGTCTGGGTACAGTTCAATCTGGACAACGGCAAATACAACGGCAAGCAGATCATTTCCGAAGCAAATATGAAGGAACTGCACAAACCGCAGATGCTGCTTTCCGCACCACTGCTTGTACCGCTTCCGGAACAGGATTTCTATTCTTACGGTATGGGCTGGTTTATCGAAACCTACCGCGGCCACAAGATGATAGAGCACGGCGGCAACATCAATGGATTCAGCGCGCTGGTTACGATGGTCCCGGATCTGAATCTCGGCATTGTCACACTGACCAATTTCAACGATTCGTTTGATACTTATGCGACTTCCAACGAGATCATCGATGCATGTCTCGGCATCGAGGACGGCGACTGGAACAACCGTTACCGTAAGTTTATCGGAGATGTATTCGGTTCTCTGCCGGAACAGATGAAGCAGATGAGCGGTGAGCCGGTGCAGGGAACAACGCCGTCCCGCCCGCTTGCCGATTTCGCAGGCACTTACCATAACGCCTGCTATGGTGACGTCGTCATCTCCGAGAAGGACGGCGGCCTGGAGATTCTTTACAACAAGAGCGCAAGCCCGCTGGAGCATTTCCATTACGACAGCTTCCGCGTTTCTAATCCGAAGGCTCTGCTCTTTGGAATGGTGCTGCAGTTTGTGACGGATAAGAAAGGAAAGGTTTCCAGCCTGAATCTTCCGATCCAGATGGAGCCGTCGCTGTCTGACGAAGTTTTTGTTAAGAAGGAGGACTGATCTCCATGGATATCCGGAAAATACTGCAGACAGCGGAACAGCAGATGCAGAAATGGCAGATCCATTCGGCATCGGTCGCGGTCGTGAAGGACGGAGAGGTTCTGTATTCCGGAGCTTTGGGTATGCGGGACGGAGCAGGACAGCCTGCGGACGGACAGACACTGTATCCGATCGCGAGCTGTACAAAAGCTTTTACCGTGGCAGCGCTTGCAAGGCTCGCTACACAGGGGAAATTTGATTTTGACAGACCGGTCCGTGAATATCTGCCCGGGTTCCGTATGGCGGACGAATATGCCACCGCGAACCTGACGGGAAGAGATTTCCTTTCGCACCGGTCCGGCCTGCCGAGGCATGAGTATGCCTGGTACGGGAGCGGCTACACAAGAAAGCAGCTGATGGATAATCTCCGCTATCTTCCGCTGAATCTGCCGATCCGCTATGAGTTTCAATACAGCAACTACAATTATCTGATTGCCGGAGAGGTCATTGAACAGATCACCGGAATGCAGTTTGAGGATTATCTGGTGAAGGAGCTGCTGCAGCCGCTTGGGATGACACGCAGCACGGTGAGCGGGGACATCTTCCACGCGGATCCGAACCGGGCTTACGCGTTCAACCACGAAGAGGAATATACGATGGGACCGGTGCATCAGGTCCCGTATTATACGTCTTTTGTGGAAGACGAGAATCCCGGAGAGGGAGATCCGGTCGGCGCGGCCGGCTGTATCATTTCCTGCGCGGATGATATGGCAAAATGGCTGAAGCTGCTGCTTTCCGGCGGAAAGATCGGGGACGGGGAGTTCATCCGGAAAGATCTGATGGATCTGATCGTCGCGCCGCATATCTATATGGGAGACGGCGGAGCTTATGGGCCGGAGAGAAGCTCACAGAGCTATGGCCTGGGCTGGATGCTGTACGATTACCGCGGATGCCGCATGGTGGAGCACGGCGGCAATATCAATGGCTTCTCAGCGTCTACGGCCTGGGTGCCGAGCCGGAATTTTGGCGTTTTTGTCGACGCGGCTCTGGAAACGACACTCTTCGCGGACGCTCTGGTCCATACACTTGTCGACGCGGACCTTGCAGAGGAGACCACGGACTGGTATGAACGGCTCTACAAAGCCAATGAGGACATGTTCAGCGGGGTGCTGGAGTTCTTTAGAAATTTTGCCGGAAAGCCCGTGCCGGATACGGAACCGTCCCATCCGATCGCCGATTACGCGGGGACTTATGAAGTGCCCGGATACCGCCGGCTGCTGGTGACGGAGCAGGACGGCAAGCTTACACTTGATTTTAACCATTGGATCGTAGGACTGCGGCATTATCACTATGATACATTCGCGACAGAAGGTCCGATCGGGGAACTGCCGACCGGTCTGACGGTCACGTTTGGAACGGACAGCACAGGAACAGTTCGGACCGCTTCCGTCATGCTCGGACGGGCAAAGAACCTCGGACCGGTCTGCTTTACCAGAAAGTAAAAAAGATTATAGAAAGGAAGGCAGGAACTTGAGCCGATATCTGATCAAACGATTTCTGTATATGATTCCGATGCTGTTCCTTGTGATACTTTTTGTATACCTGATCATGTCGTTCACACCGGGAGATCCCGCGACGAATAATCTTCCGCTGACAACGCCGCAGCAGGTCAAGGATGCCTACAACGAGCGCGTCGGATACACAGGGACGGTAGCGGGCCGATTCTTTGGATATCTGAAGGGACTGGCTTCCGGCAATGTGCTGTCGTACACCAGTGGGGAGAATATCTTTACGGAGCTTGGCAAGCGCCTTCCGCTGACGCTCCGCCTGGGGCTTCTGTCGTTCTCGATTGCGGCTTTGCTGGGCGTCGGGCTCGGGATTCTCAGCGCGGTAAAGCAGTATTCCTTCCTGGATTCGTCGCTGACCGTTATCGCGGTGCTTTTCGCCTCGATCCCGTCGTTCTTTATCGCGGGTGTACTGCAGCTGTATTTCGCGGTAAACAGAGGCCTGCTTCCGTCTTTCGGTATGGAAGCCGGCTGGAAATCCTATATTCTGCCGGTATCGACACTTGTCGTCACCAGTATTCCCGTACTGAGCCGTATGACGCGTTCCGCGATGCTGAACGCGCTGAATCAGGATTATATCCGTACAGCCCGGGCCAAAGGCTGCTCGGAGAAGCGCGTCATCTGGAAGCATGCGCTGAAAAACGCAAGCTTTCCGATCATTACGCTGCTGCTGACAGGCCTGGCGTCCATCATCGGCGGATCCGTTATCATTGAAAGCATCTTTACGCTGCCCGGCATCGGGACGTATCTTCTCACAGCCATCAACGGAAAGAACACGCCTGTCGTGATGACGTGTACCTTGATCCTTTCGGCTGTTTTCATGATCGCGATGGTGCTGATGGATGTTTTCTTCGCCCTGATTGATCCTAAGGTGAGAGCGAGGTACCAGAAATGAGCAGAACGACAAAAGACAAAAAGATCGTAAGCAGCCGTTTTGCCGAAGTCGCCCGCCGTTATGCGCGCAATAAAGCCGCGATCATCGGGCTGATCCTGTTTTCGTTTATATTATTCGCAATTCTGTTCGCAAATCTGGTCGTGCCGCCCGAGAATGTGACGGCGTATGATGCGCATAACAAGTTGGTCAAACCCTGCGCGGAGCACTGGTTCGGGACGGATAACCTGGGACGCGACGTATTCGCGCGTGTACTGTACGGAACCCGGATCACCGTAGGCATCGGTGTCGGCGCGACGTTGATCTCGCTGATTCTTGGCGCGATCCTTGCCTCCATCTGCGCGCTGTCCAAGAAAGCGGATTTTGTCATTATGCGTATTATCGATGTTGGCAGCTGTATTCCGTCAATCCTGCTGGCACTGCTGATGCTCGCGATCCTTGGCGGTAATGTCGTCAATATGATCATCACGCTCAGTATCGCTTCGGTATTCGGCTTTACAACGCAGATCCGCGCGGTGCTTCTCAGTGTCGTGGAGGAGGACTATGTGAAGGCGGCAAGGCTTTCCGGAACGAGCGGCATTAAGCTGGTATTCCGTCACATTCTGCCGAACGCGCTGGATCCGATTCTTGTATATGCGACGATGACGGTATCAAGCATGATGCTTTCGGCAGCGGGACTGTCCTTTATCGGCATGGGTGTCGCACCCCCGTCACCGGAGTGGGGAGCGATGCTGTTCTACGGGCAGAAGTATTTCAAAACCGCGCCGTATCTGGAGATCATCCCCGGAGCGGCGGTCGCTCTTGCAGCGCTTTCGGTCAATCTGATCGGAGACGGTCTGCGCGACGCGCTGGATCCCAAGGCGATTCAATAAGGAGATTCCCATGGATAATCAGAATGTAATACTCCGGGTGGAAGATCTTTCTGTTGATTTCCGCGTTAACCGGAAGACAACGCTGCATGCGGTACGAGATCTGTCCTTTGAGGTTCGCCAGGGCGAGACGCTGGGCATCCTCGGAGAATCCGGCTGCGGCAAAAGTGTAACCTGCATGTCGATCCTGCGGCTTTTGCCGGAGAAAACGACCGCGTTCCCGACAGGCCGCATCCTGTTTCAGGATAAAAACCTGCTGACCTGTTCCTACCGTGAACTGAAGGAGATCCGCGGCAAAGATATCAGCATGATTTTCCAGGAGCCGATGACGTCTCTGAATCCGCTTTTTACGATCGGAGACCAGCTGATGGAGATCGTGCGGGTGCATGATCCGCATATTCATAAAGCGGACGCGCGCGAGGCGGCAATGAACGCGATCGAAAAAGTCCGGATCCCCAACCCGGAGCGGATTTTCGCGTCCTATCCGTTTACGCTGTCCGGCGGCATGCAGCAGCGTGTCATGATCGCGATGGCACTGCTGAACAAGCCGAAACTGCTGATCTGTGATGAGCCGACGACGGCTCTGGACGTTACGATCCAGGCGCAGGTGCTGGATCTGATGAACCGTCTGAAGGAAGAATCCGGCACATCCATCATTTTTGTTACACATGATCTGGGCGTCATCAGCGAGATGGCCGATCGCGTCATGGTTATGTACGGTGGACGGAAGTGTGAAGAAGGCCCGATGACGGAAGTGTTCTCACAGCCGTTACATCCTTATACAAAAGGGCTGATCGGCTCTCATCCGAATCAGGAAGAGACGAGAAGCAGACTGGTCACCATCCCCGGAAGTGTCCCGTCGTTGGCGGATATGCCGAAGGGCTGTCCTTTCCACAATCGGTGCGAGGCCGCTATGGAGTGCTGTAAACAGGAATTCCCCAAAGAAACGGTGATTCATGCGGAGCACAAGGCATTCTGCTATCTTTGCGGGGAGGAGGAATCCAATGGATAAGAATTCATTCCTTCATGACGATAACGCGTATCTGCGGAGCATGCAGTATTTCCTTGTCGCGGACGGGCTGACCATGCATTTCCCGGCACGGAAGGATTCCTTCGGAAGAGTATCCAGCTGGATCCATGCCGCGGATGATGTCTCCTTCCGGGTACCCAAGGGAAAGACGCTCGGAGTGGTCGGAGAGAGCGGCTGCGGCAAATCCACGGTCGGCAAGATGCTGGTGGATCTGTATCAGCCGACTTCGGGCAGCATCTATTATGACGGGACGGATATCACGAATCTGCATGGCAAGGACAGACTGCCGTACCGCAAGAAAATGCAGATGGTCTGGCAGGATCCGTATTCTTCTCTGGACCCGCATATGCGGATCGGCGACACGATCGCCGAAGGAATCCGCAATTTCGGCCTCGCTTCCGGCAAAAAGGAAGAAGAGGAGATGGTCGCGGATCTGATGCGGAAATGCGGGCTTTTCCCGGAGCAGGCCGGACAGTATCCGCACCAGTTCTCCGGAGGGCAGAGACAGCGTATCTGCATCGCAAGAGCTCTGGCGACGTCTCCGGAATTCGTCGTCTGCGATGAGGC
>CACZPA010000229.1 GCA_902782895.1 uncultured Eubacteriales bacterium | reverse complement strand
TAAAAATCCTCACGGGAAAGCGGATACGCGCCGAGCATGGTCATGATCAGGTTGATCGCCGTTCCAAGGACCGTATAGTAGATCGTATTCCTGTAGGAACGCCAGATGACCTTGTAACCAAGGATGGCCTTATAGGCATCCACGTTAAAACCTTCCGGAATCAGACCTACGCGTCCTGCCTGAAGAGAAGCGCTCGAGCTGACGGAACACGCCGCTACATACAGGAACGGGTACAGCATCACGATGCACAGCAGGATCATGAATACGGCATTGAATCCTTCAAATACTTTTCTGCCGGTACTTTTTCTCATCTGAATTCACCCTCCTCTCTTACCAAAGGCTGGTCTCGCCCATGCGCTTACTGACCGTGTTCGCGATGGTCAGCAGGATCATGGCGATAACAGAATTGAACAGACCGACTGCCGTCGAAAAGCTGTAATCCGCGTCGATCAGACCGACTCGATATACATATGTCGAAATAACGTCAGCAGTTTCATAAGTGGAAGGCGTATACAGCAGCAGGATCGTATCCGCGCCTACGGACAGCAGCTGTCCGATACGCAGGATCAGCATGATCGTAATGGTCGGCAGGATTCCGGGGATCGTAATGTGGATCGTCTGGCGGATCCGTCCGCCGCCGTCGATGATGCAGGCCTCATACAGTTCAGGGTCAACGCCTGTCAGCGCGGCCAGATAGATGATGGAGCCCCAGCCGATGCCGGCCCAGATGCCCATGCCGGTATAGATCGTCCGGAAATACTGCGGATGTATCAGATAGTAGATCCGATCGAGTCCAAAGGCCGCGCGGATATTGTTGAACAAGCCTGTCTCAGGCCTCAGGAAGCTGATCAGGATACCGGCGATGATAACGGAGGACAGGAAGTGCGGCAGATAGCTGATGGTCTGCGTAACTTTCTTAAACCATCCGTCCTTCAGCTCGTTCAGGAGCAGCGCCAGCAGGATCGGAGCCGGGAATCCGAAGATCAGGCCGTAAAAGCTGATCAGGAAGGTATTGCGGATCAGACGCCAGGCATAGACAGAATTGAAGAATCTGGCAAAGTTCGCAAATCCCACCCACGGGCTCGCGATGATGCCCTTGAAAGCATTGTACTTCTTAAAAGCGATCACAATGCCGACCATCGGGACATATTTGAAAACAATATAGTAGATCAGTACGGGAAGGAACATCAAATAGAGCCATTTGTTTTTCTTGATATTCTCCCATCTGCGCTTACGCGCCCTTTCCTTCTGCGCAGCGGTTAGTTTAACTCTTGCGCCCATCCGGTCTCACGTCCCCCTTCATGTGGATTTCCGTACAAATTACAAAAAAGCCTGTTCAGCCCATTATACCTTTAAAAAAGCGCAAAAAATCTTAATTGATTATAGCTGTTTTCACGGTCTTTGTCAACATAAAAATCCGGGCACTCCGAAAAAGGAATGCCCGGACTTGCCGCTTGCTTCTATACAAACACCGAAAACCTGTATTTTATCCGAAATACGCCACGCCGGACGCAAACAGATACTGATCCTTGTCACCGGGCACATTCTTCAGTACATTGTCGCCGCGACGTTCAGAGTGTCCCATCTTGCCAAGCACACGGCCGTCCGGAGACGTAATGCCTTCGATCGCCCACAGCGATCCGTTCGGATTATAGCGGATATCCATCGTCGGCTGTCCCTGCGGATCCACATACTGTGTCGCGATCTGACCGTTTGCCGCCAGGCTGCGAAGGACCTCTTCGCTCGCGTAAAATCGTCCCTCGCCGTGCGATACCGGGATCGTGTGGATATCACCTGGCTTCGTACCCGCAAGCCACGGAGACTTGGACGAAACAACACGCGTCGTCGCCATATGGGATACGTGGCGTCCGATCGTATTGTAGGTCAGCGTCGGATCCCCTGCCGCAAGCTCACGGATCTCCCCATACGGTACAAGTCCAAGCTTGATCAGCGCCTGGAAGCCGTTGCAGATACCAAGCGCCAGTCCGTCTCTCTGTCCCAGGAGCTCCATGACGGCTTCGCGGATCTTCTCGTTGCTGAAGACGGTCGCGATAAATTTACCGGAGCCTTCCGGCTCGTCACCGGCCGAGAAACCACCCGGGATCATCAGGATCTGCGCTTTGTTGATCCTGCGGACCATTTCGTCGACGGATTCAAGGATATCCGCTCCTGTCAGGTTGCGCAGGACATAAACGTCAGGCTCCGCGCCTGCCATGCGGAACGCGCGCGCCGTATCGTATTCACAGTTGGTTCCCGGGAAGACCGGAATGAAGACGCGCGGCCGCGCGGCAAGCGGATTTCCTGTATAGATATGCGGCTTCTCGGTGCAGAGGGATACTTCGCCGACCCTGCCCTGATCTCCGCGGACTTCTGTCGGATAGACCTTTTCCAGACGTTCCTGGTAAGCCTTAAGCACGTCCTCGAAGGAAATGAATTCCGTCCCCAGGCGGAACTGCGCGTCATCCGTCACAACACCCAGGAACTGACCGAATACATCGGCCGGGGTGCCCTTGCGGATCTCGAGCACCATGCTTCCGTAAACCGGACGTGCCGTGAGCAGTTTCTCCGCGCTCTTGTCAAAGCGGAATCCCAGCCGGTTGCCAAGGCACATCTTGACGATGGCTTCGGTCACGCCGCCGCAGTCAACCGTATAGGCAGCCTTGATCTGTCCGTTGCGGATGCCTTTTTCCACCAGTGTGAAAAGCTCCTGCATCCGCGCGAAATCGTATACACCGTCCTCTCCGACCGGCAGCTCGAGCAGAACAGCGGCATCCCCGGCTTCTTTCATCTCAGGCGTGAGGATGTCATCCGTTCTCGCCGCCGCGACCGCCAGGCTGATCAATGTCGGCGGAACATGCATTTCATCGAAGGAACCGGACATCGAGTCCTTTCCTCCGATCGACGCAAGGCCAAGCTCCATCTGCGCGCGGTACGCGCCAAGCAATGCCGCGAGCGGCTTTCCCCAGCTCTCCTTGCTGGTCATTCTCTCAAAATATTCCTGGAAGGTCAGATGGATCTTATGAAGCTGCCCGCCGGCCGCGACGATGCGGGCCGCGGATTCGACAACCGCTGCCATCGCGCCGTGATACGGGCTCCACTCGGTCAGATACGGGTCAAAGCCGTACGCCATCAGAGACGCCGTCTTGGTCTCGCCTTCAACCGGCAGTTTGCAGGCCATCGTCTGAATCGGGGTCAGCTGCGTCGCTCCGCCGTACGGCGTCAGGACCGTAGACGCGCCGATCGTGGAGTCAAACATCTCCACAAGGCCCTGCTGGCTCGCCACGTTCAGGTCACTCATAATGCTCTTGACCTGCTCGGCAAAAGGCTTTCCGGCCTGGCGCTCCGGCAGCGACGGATCCGGCTGCGCCTTGGGATCCGCTACCTCAGCCTCGGCATACGCCGGTGCTCCGTTCGTTCCGATAAAGGCTCTGGACAGGTCGACGATCGTCTTGCCGCGCCAATGCATAACCAGTCTCGGCGACTCGGTCACGACAGCGACCTGCACCGCGTTGAGGTTCTCCTCACCGGCAAGCTTCAGGAACGCGTCCGCGTCCTGCGGCGCGACAACCACGGCCATTCTCTCCTGGGATTCGGAAATCGCAAGCTCTGTGCCGTCAAGACCGGCGTATTTCTTCGGGACCAGGTCCAGATTGATATCGAGGCCATCCGCGAGCTCACCGATCGCGACACAGACTCCGCCCGCGCCAAAGTCGTTGCAGACCTTGATCAGCGAAGAGGCGTCCGGATTGCGGAAAAGCCTCTGAATCTTGCGCTCGGTCGGAGGATTACCCTTCTGCACCTCTGCTCCGCAGGTATGGATCGATTCTTCGGTATGGACCTTGGAGGATCCGGTCGCTCCGCCGATTCCGTCCCGTCCGGTATCTCCGCCGAGCAGGATCACGACATCGCCGGGCAGAGCCTGCCCGCGAACGACGTTTTTACGCGGCGCGGCCGCGATAACAGCGCCAAGCTCCATATGCTTGGCCATATAGCCGGGATGATAGATTTCTTTTACATAGCCGGTCGCGAGACCGATCTGGTTGCCGTAGGAGCTGTAGCCGCGGGCCGCCTGTCTGGCCAGCTTGCGCTGCGGCAGCTTGCCGGGGATCGTGTCCCCGACAGGAACGGTCGGATCGGCTCCGCCGGTAATACGCATCGCCTGATAAACGTAGGAACGGCCGGACAGCGGATCGCGGATCGCGCCGCCCAGGCAGGTCGCCGCGCCGCCGAAAGGCTCGATCTCGGTCGGATGGTTATGCGTCTCATTCTTGAACATCAGCAGCCATTCTTCGGTCTTGCCGTCCACATCGACGGGAAGCACGATGCTGCAGGCATTGATCTCGTCGGTCTCCTCCTGGTCCGTCAGCTTACCCTCTTTCTTAAGGCGGCGCATCGCGGCCAGCGCGAGATCCATCAGGCAAAGCGGCTTGTCCTCACGGCCAAGCTCACGGCGTGCCGCAAGATAATCCTCATAAGACGCCTTGACCGGCTTAAGCAGCGGGCTGCTGCCGAATTTCACATCCGTCAGAATGGTTCCGAATGTCGTATGACGGCAGTGATCGGACCAGTAAGTATCGAGCACCCGGATCTCCGTCACGGACGGATCGCGGTGCTCCGTATCTCTATAGTAATCCTGCGTGAAAAGGATATCCGCGCTGCTCATCGCAAGTCCCATGCTGCTGCGGACCTGCTCCAGCTCTTCCGCGCTCATCGCGGTGAAGCCTGTCAAAACCGCCACATCATCCGGCACGCCGTACTCTGCCTTCAGCGTCTCCGGCTTCTCCAGAGCGGCTTCGCGGGAATCCACCGCATTGATGCAGTATTCTTTGACTGCGGTCTTCTCCGCGTCCGTGAGGGTGCCTGTCAGAACATAGACCTTCGCGTAAGCCACCTCGGGCTCTTCATGCGCGGCGAGCAGCTTAATGCACTGCATCGCGGAGTCGGAACGCTGATCATACTGTCCCGGCAGATATTCGACGGCAAAGATAAAATCGTCCGGATCGTACGGCGCGGTTTCTTCATAAACATCGTCCACCGGCGGCTCCGACAGGATCCGTGTTACCGCGTGTTCATAGGTAGCATCCGAAATGTTGTCCAGATCATAGCGGTGCAGAATCCGCACAGACGCAAGGCCCTCGATCCGGAGATTCTCTTTCAGGTCCTGATACAATCCGTCCGCCTCAACGCGGAATCCTTCTTTTTTCTCGACATATACACGACGTACAGCCATTCGATTTTCCTCCTTATAATATTCTATCCTCTGAGACAGTACTGAAAAAAGCTGCCGCTGGGCAGCTTT
>CACZPA010000228.1 GCA_902782895.1 uncultured Eubacteriales bacterium | reverse complement strand
GGGAAGATCAGTACGTTGTTGATCTGGTTCGGATAATCGGAACGGCCCGTTCCGACAATCCTCGCGCCGCCTGCCTTTGCCTCTTCCGGCATGATCTCCGGGACAGGATTTGCCATCGCGAAAACGATCGCGTCCTTAGCCATCGTGGCGATCATTTCTTTGGTGACGATATGCGGTGCAGAGACGCCGACCATAATGTCTGCCCCCTTGAGCGCATCCGCAAGCGTGCCCTTCAGTCCCGTCTTATTGGTGATCGCGGCCATCTGCGCCTGCGATTCGTTCATGCCCTCCGTCTCCGGATGCAGGATTCCGACCTTATCGCACATCACGACGTCGCCGAAACCGTCCGCGAGCAGCAGCTTGGTAATCGCGGTTCCCGCGGCGCCGGCACCGTTCACGACCGCACGGATCTCGGACTTTTTCTTGCCGACGACCTTGAGCGCGTTGGTCAGCGCTGCCAGTACGACCATCGCGGTTCCGTGCTGATCATCGTGGAAGACCGGAATATCCAGCTCTTCGCGCAGTCTTTCCTCAACATAGAAGCAGCGAGGCGCGGAGATGTCCTCCAGATTGATGCCGCCGAAGCCCGGCGCGATCCGCTTGACCGTCTCTACGATCTCATCGGGATCCTTCGTATCCAGGCAGATCGGAATCGCGTCCACTCCTCCGAATTCCTTGAACAGGGCACATTTGCCCTCCATAACGGGAAGTCCGGCCTTAGGCCCAATATCTCCGAGTCCGAGGACAGCCGTACCGTCGGTGACGACAGCGACCAGATTGCCCTTCATCGTGTACTTATAGACCGCCTCCGGATCCTTCGCGATCACCTTGCACGGCTCCGCGACGCCGGGCGTATACGCCATCGAAAGCGCTTCCTTGCTGTCCAGCGTAACCTTGGATTCAATCGTCAGTTTGCCTTTCCATTCCTCGTGAAGACGGAGTGCTTTTTCCAGATCTGCCATCGTCTCTCCTCCTTATTTCAGATGAAAAGCTTCTTCCAGTTCATCAATCTCTTCATCGGTGATCTTTACGATCGGTCCGACGTTGTGTGTCATGATGACGGATTTAGCGCTGTATTCCATAACCTCGAGCTTGTCGAACGCGCTGATCAGCGAATCTCCGGTCGTAATAACGCAGTCGTTCTCGATGATCGCGACCGGGTTATCCTTGCCAAGCTGTGCCGCGAGCTCCTCCGGCTGCAGGAAAGTCGATCCAAACGGATACTTGTGAACGGTCCGCAGCTGCAGATAGCTCTCGGGGATCAGACGCGCGTCGAATTCCGTATCCGTCACGCCAAATGCCATAATGTTGTGCGGGTGCGCTACGATTACCGTCTTGATCTCCGGATGCTGCTTATAGATCTCCTCATGCAGCTTGAGCGAACGGGACGGAATCTTGCCTTTCTCGCGTTTGCCGTTCTCGACCAGTACCAGATCCTCCGGCTCCAGATATTCGCGATCCTGATCGTAAGGCGTGATCAGGAATCCGTCCCCTACCCGGCAGGAAAAAGTCCCCTGGCTGGAAGTGAACAGCTGATTGTGGTACGCGCGTTTGATCAGGATGCACATGTCGCGGCGCAGGGCCAGTTCTTCGCTCGTGTGATGCGGCTCATATTCCTCCATGTCGGGGCGGGTTTTACGCTTGAACTGATCCAACTCAGCGCGGGTAAGCGGCCGCGGGGTGTTTCCGATCGTCCGGGCGCCGGTCTCCAGTCTCGCGACGAAATCCAGCGTCTCGAACATCATGAAAGCTTTATACAGGTTCTCGTTTGAGCCCAGTACGACACCATGGTTCTCCAGCATGACCGTGTTATAGCCTTCCGCGAATTTAGCGCTGATGTTTTCGCCGAGCTTCGTGCTGCCGGGCGTCGCGTATTCCGCGTATACAAGGTCTCCCGTCAGCAGTCTCGCGTGCGGGATCAGCCGTACATCGGGCAGTCTGCGCGACACGGAAAAAGCAACCAGTGCCGGCGGATGCGCGTGCAGGATCGCTTTCAGATCCGGTCTTGCTTTATAGATCGCCATGTGGAACGGGCACTCTACAGAAGGCGTATGCAGTCCCTCATAAGTCCCGTCCGGATAGACCTTCATAATGTCCTCCCGGCGCAGCGTTCCCTTATCGATGCCGCTTGGGCTGATCCAGATAACGCCGTTCTCGTCGCGGATCGACAGATTGCCGCCGGAAGTCGTCGTCATTCCGTACTGATAGATCCTGTTCATGATCGTAACGATCTGGTCCGCAGGATGCTGCATTTCAAAATTCATGTTATTCTCCCCTTTCTGTATTTTCCGTTTCCGCGCCGCCCACGTCTAAGCCGTCCGCTTCCGCATCCTCCGCATCAGCATTCGCATCGTCTGCATCCGCATCATCCGCTTCCGCAAGCAGGCTTTCCAGCGCGTTCATCCATGCTTCAAATTCCGTTTCGGTAATATAGGCGTCCGGGCTGAACATTCCTCCGCCCTGTCCGCTGACAAGTCCCATCAGATAGGCACGCTGTACCGCGTCTCTTCCTTCCTGCGTACAGCGGTTGATATCCTGGAACGTATCCGTGAAGCTAATCTCCACGGCGTCATATAGATTGCTCCGATACTGACGCATCATCCGCATCATCCAGATCGCGGCCTGCTGTCTGGTCACGCCCTCCTGCGGCAGGAGCGCGCTGTTCGTCTCCGGCCGCAGCACTCCATCCTCCGCCATCCGGTAGATCTGCCGGCTGAGCGCGACCCTCGGATTGAAGGAATAATCCGTATATTCCATTACCGGCTTCCAGTTCGCGGGGAACTGTTCTTTGGAAACCTCAAAGATCGAGCTCATGCGCTTCAGCGCGTTCAGCGTGCTGACTTCACCGATCGAATCCGGTCCGGAGCTGGTATAGGACCATGTCTCGTCAATGTCCGCGATGAATTCGCCGTCCGCGTACAGCGTGCAGACCAGATGTGCTTCATATCGTGTGTCTGAAAGATACAGGCTCAGCGGATACGCGATAATCGTCTGCGGAAGCTGAAAACTGTCCTGCGGCAGAATGACCGTACAGGAGAGTGTCCTGCCAAGCTTTGTATCCGTCAGCGTAAACGAAACGTCACGTGCTTCCACGGTCTGTGCGTTCGGCACATAATACGTAAAAGTAACCGGTTCTCCGATCTGTCCGCGCTCGCTGCCCATCCGGACCTCATCCGGAACGGTCTGCAGACGGGACAGATAACAGTTCCCGACCTCCTCCTGTCCCGCAAACGGGTAGAAGACGGCTTCGGCTTCCCAGCCGAGGTTATCAGCAACCCCGAAAAGCATCGATATATAGCCGCTGCTGTGTCCGTATCCGATCCCGGTACAGGCCGGATGCAATAAACAATACCGCCACGCGGGGTCGTGCAGTGCCATTGTCAGCATCTGCTCGTAATCATCCGCGTTGCCGGAACAGATCTCAAGGACAGTCTGTCCCTCATATCCCGCGTATAGAGCGCGGTCCAGCGGTTCAATGCCGGTAAAACCTTCTTTGTCCGTGCGTTCCGTCTGTCCGGACGTCAGCGCGCGGTACATGTACTCCGTATGCGCCTGCGCGGCGCTTCCAAGCGCCGTGTCCATTGCGAGCGTCCGCAGCCCGAGCGCATTGCGCAGCGAGTTCAGACTGTCATTAGCCCGATAACGGCTCACGGATTCCGCCGGCCGCGGAGTCTCTTCCGCCTTAAGACTTGCGGAAGAAGGGATCAGGCAGCATCCCGCGGTCAGAATGACCGCAAGAAGTACTGCCCGGATCCTTTTTTTATTCATCTGCGTTCTCCTCTTCGCGAATGAGCGCCAGTCCGACGACCTGAACGTCTTTGTTCATGTCGATCAGCTTTACGCCGGAAGCGGCGCGGCCGATCTGCCGTACATCGGATACCTCCAGACGGATGATCGTGCCTTCCGAATTGATCAGCAGGAAGCCCTGTCCCGCGCGGACAATATTGAATCCGACAACAGGTCCGGTCTTCTTCGTGATCTTATAGTAGCGGATACCCTTGCCGCCGCGGTGCTGCACTGAGAATTCGGAAAGCGCCGTGCGCTTGCCAAGTCCTCCCTGTGTAACCGCAAGCAGCTCTTCTCCGTAACGGCCAAGCTGCATTCCAATGATCTTATCGTCCGGGTCAAGATTCATGCCACGGACACCTGCGGCAGTCCGTCCCATCGGACGAACGTCTTTCTCATCAAAGCAGATCATCTGACCGTTCTGCGTCGCCAGGAAGACCTGATCGTCGCCGTGCGTATGCTTGACTTCGATCAGCTCATCATCGTTCGCAAGGTTGATAACGATCAGTCCGTTCTGGCGGATGTTCGCGAATTCGGACAGACGGGTCTTCTTGACCGTGCCCTTGCGCGTCGCCATGATCAGATATCCGTCGTCATCGGACAGCTCGTGCGCGATGATGGCAGCCGTAACCTTCTCCTCGCCCGAAAGCGACAGCAGATTGACGATCGCCTGTCCGCGCGCGGTGCGGCCCGCCTCCTGGATCTCATAGACCCGCAGACGGAAGACTTTACCCTTATTGGTAAAGAACTGGATGTAATCATGAGTGGAAGCCACGAACAGATGCGTTACATAGTCCTCTTCACGGGTCTCCAGTCCCTTAATCCCCTTGCCGCCGCGGTGCTGGCTGCGGTACATATCGAGCGAAGTCCGCTTGATATAGCCGAGATTGGTCATCGTGATAACAACCTGCTCGTTCTTGATCGTATCCTCGATGTTGATCTCGCTTTCCTCATATGTAATGTAGGTCCTGCGCGGATCCGCGTATTTGGTCTTGATGATCAGGATCTCTTCCTTGATCGTATTGTAAAGCAGCTTCTCATTGCTGAGAATCGCCTGATACAGTGCGATCTTGTCCTCGAGCTCACGGTATTCGTCTTCCAGACGCTCTCTTTCCAGACCGGTCAGCGCCCGCAGACGCATATCGACGATCGCCTGCGCCTGCACGTCGGAGAAATCAAACCGGCTGATCAGGCGCTCTTTGGCCTGCGCGACGTTATCGGAATGACGGATGATGTTGACGATCTCATCGATATAATCGAGAGCCTTCAGCAGTCCTTCCAGGATATGCGCGCGCGCCTGCGCCTTTTCCAGATCGTATTCCGTACGGCGCCTGATAACCTCTTTCTGGTGCATCAGATAGTAGTACAGCATCTGCTGCAGATTCAGTGTCTTAGGCTCATTGCCGACAAGCGTCAGCATATTGACGCTGAAAGTATCCTGCAGCTGTGAATACTTGTACAGCTGATTCATGACGACTCTGGCGTTGGCGTCGCGGCGAAGCTCGATCACGATCCGCATGCCTTCGCGGTCGGACTCATCACGCAGATCGGAAATGCCTTCGATCTTTTTCTCTTTGACCAGATCCGCGATCTTCTCGATCAGACGCGCCTTGTTGACCTGATAGGGGATCTCCGTCGCCACGATGCGCTGGCGTCCGCCATGCATCGGCTCGACTTCCATATTGGCGCGGACAATGATCCTGCCGTGTCCGGTCCGATAGGCTTCCTGGATTCCGGAAGTTCCGTAAATCGTCGCTCCTGTCGGGAAATCCGGTCCTTTAACGATCTCCATCAGCTCGTCAACCGTCGTCTCCCGGTCCTCCAGCACATAGTTATCGATCATACGGACAACCGCGTCGATGATTTCGCCCAGATTGTGCGGCGGGATATTGGTCGCCATTCCGACCGCGATACCGCCGGAACCGTTGACAAGCAGGTTCGGATAGCGGCTCGGCAGAACCGAAGGTTCCTTCAGACTTTCGTCAAAGTTCGGCACGAAATCGACCGTATTCTTGTTGATATCGGCAAGCATCTCCAGAGAGATCCGGCTGAGCCTTGCCTCTGTATAACGCATGGCGGCCTGCTTGTCGCCGTCCACGGAACCGAAGTTGCCGTGCCCGTCAACCAGCATGTAGCGCGTATTGAAATCCTGCGCCATTCTCGCCATCGCGTCGTAGATCGACGAATCGCCGTGCGGATGGTATTTACCCATCGTATCGCCGACGATACGCGCGGATTTACGATACGGCTTATCCGGCGTAACGCCCAGTTCGCCCATCGAATACAGGATTCTGCGCTGTACCGGCTTGAGTCCGTCGCGGACATCCGGCAGCGCGCGGGCCACGATAACGCTCATCGCGTAATCGATATAGCAGTCGCGCATTGTTTTCTCCAGATCGATGATCTGGATCTGATCGATGCCTTCGGAATTCTTGGTAACCGGGGCCGGATCGTCCGGAATGCTCAGATTCTCCCCTGTTCCGTTGTTCTGATACTTATCGTCCATTCTTTACTCCTGTTTGGCTCCTGTTTATATTACGCGTCAATATTCTTAGCGTATTTCGCGTGCTGCTCGATGAAAAGCTTACGTGGCTCGACCTTGTCGCCCATCAGCATGGTAAAAGTCTGATCCGCGGCGGAAGCGTCATCCGTCTGTACCTTCAGCAGGATGCGGTTCGCAGGATCCATTGTCGTATCCCACAGCTGGTCTGCGTCCATCTCGCCCAGTCCTTTGTAACGCTGCACCTCTACGTCGTCTCCGCGCCCGATCTTGTTCATGATCCGGTTCAGCTGCGCGTCACTGTAGACGTAATGCACTTCTTTCTTCTTCTGAACACGGTACAGCGGCGGCTGCGCGACGTAAACGTGCCCTTCCTCGATCAGTTTGGGCATGAAACGGTAGAAGAATGTCAGCATCAGCGTGCGGATATGCGCTCCGTCGACATCAGCATCGGTCATGATGATGATCTTGTCATAGCGCAGCTTGGAAATGTCGAAATGATCCTGGATACCGGTGCCGAAAGCCGTGATCATGGCCTTGATCTCCGCGTTGCTCAGGATGTGGTTGTCCGAAGCCTTCTCCACGTTAAGGATCTTGCCTCGTAGCGGCAGGATTGCCTGCGTCTGGCGGGATCTCGCGTTCTTCGCGCTGCCTCCCGCGGAATCTCCCTCAACGATGTAGATCTCGCAGTTCCTCGGATCCTTGTCGGAACAGTCGGCCAGCTTACCCGGCAGGCTGTTGGACTCCAGCGCTCCTTTACGCTGCGTCAGCTCTCTTGCTTTCTTCGCGGCCTCTCTTGCGCGAGACCCGAGCGCGGCCTTATCGATGATCTGCTTCGCGATTCTCGGATTCTGTTCCAGGAAGAAGCTTAACCCGTCCGATACGACAGACGCTACGGCGCCTCTGGCGATCGCGTTGCCCAGCTTCTGCTTGGTCTGTCCCTCAAACTGCGGATCGGCGATCTTGATACTGATAACAGCGGTCAGGCCCTCGCGGACATCATCGCCGGTCAGATTCTTCTCGTTCTCTTTGAGCAGGCCGTTCTTCCTCGCGTAATCGTTCAGCACGCTCGTGTACGCCATACGGAAACCGACCAGATGCATGCCGCCTTCCGGTGTCGTAACGTTGTTGACGAATGTGTACATATTTTCATTATAGCCGGTGTTGTGCTGGAAGGCCGCCTCTACGTAGACACCGTACTTCGTCCCCTCGGCATACATGATCTTATTGTAAAGCGTATCCTTGTTCTGATTGCAGTAAGCGACAAACTCGCGGATACCGCCCTCATAGCAGAAGCTGTCCTTCTGCTCGAGACCTTTGCGCTTATCCTCCAGATCGATCTTAAGTCCCTTCGTCAGGAACGCGGTCTCGCGCAGACGGTTCTTAAGCAGCTCGTAGTCGAATACCACTTCATCAAAGATCTCGTCATCCGGCATGAAATCCACACGGGTACCGGTCTTTCTGGAAGTGCCGACGACTTTAAGCGGATACAGCGTCTTGCCTCGTTCGAACTCTACCTGATAGATATTCCCGTTCTGGAAAACCTGAACCGTCACGTGCTTGGACAGCGCGTTCACAACAGACGCTCCGACACCGTGCAGTCCGCCGGAAACCTTATATCCGCCGCCGTCGAACTTGCCGCCGGCGTGCAGGATCGTGTAAACGACCTCTACGCTGGAGATCCCTGCCTGCGGATGGATTCCGGTCGGAATCCCTCGTCCGTCATCCGTGACCGTGATCGAGTTGTCCGGGTTGACCGTTACCGTAATCTTCTTGCAGTAGCCGGCAAGCGCCTCGTCGACCGAGTTATCCACGATCTCGTAAACAAGATGATGCAGGCCGCGGCTTGAAGTGCTTCCGATATACATGCCGGGACGTCTGCGGACCGCCTCAAGTCCTTCCAGAATCTGGATCTGCGACGCGCCGTACTCACCTTTAACCGTGAAGTCCGCCGTCTCCGCGCCGGGTTCGTGGAAATTCTCTGTATCGTAAGAAGGATCATCCTCATGATCCTCGACAACTGCCTTTTTCGCCTTGGATTTTCCCTTGGTCTTGACCCCTTCCAGAATCGCCCGGGCCTCCCGGTCCTCCTGGCTCAGTCCCATCTCGTCCAGGCCGATCTGTTCCGCTTTCTGCTTCTCTGTCTGTTCGTCTTTCTTATTCTTCATTGCACAGCTCCTTTTTTGTCTGAAAACCTGCCTCCCGCGCAATTACGTCAGGACACAAATTTACAATTTTATTATACCACAAGAGGTTGTAAAAAATCAAGGTTTTTCAGCATTTTTAGGCCATATTTTGTGTTTTGCAGGGTGCAGAAAGGGACAGATTTCTGCCAGTTGAAATTTACAGAAATCTGTGATATACTATGCATGATTATGAGAAAAGAGTCTGACCTATGAAAAAATACATTTATCTGTTGGTTTTCGTATTGTTGTTTTCCCTGATCGGGTGCTCTCCGTCCGATTCCAAATCCTCTGAGGATTCCAATCATTCGGTCATCATCGCGCCAGTTTCCTCTCCCGCCGAAGATCAGGCGCCTGCCGCTCCGGTTTCTTCTTATGTCTGGCTTCTGGAGCCGAAGATCGACGCGGATTATATCCGCCCGCTGCCGGACGCGGATCACGCGGGGATGTACTACTCCAGTCCTTTTGTCGTTTTTATTGATAAAGGTCTCTGCGGCCTGATGAACCAGGACGGAGACGTCCTGCTGCCCGCGATTTACATGGATATCTGCTGGAGTCAGAATCAGGGCGGGCTGCTCGTCCTGCCGGAAAAATCCACCGCGTATCAGCTGCTGAATACTTCTTATGACGTCATCGCGGATGTGGAGATCCACATGAATCCGGTCGCGGATACGCCGTATATCTGGAGCGGTTCCCGCAACATCATTCTGAACGGAAGAACGATGGAAACCTATAACAGCGAGGATTTCGTCGCGGTCAAATCCGGTTCTTTCTATGCGCTCGGCAACCGGGACGGCCTCAGCACGGATTTTGTCTATACTTCTTACGGGCCGACCGGTCTGACCCATCAGTTCTTCGTGCAGGACAGCTGGGGATGGCATCTTGTCTCCCCTTCCGGAGACGATCTGATGCCGGAGGTCCGGTTTGTTCCGCGGATCGTCCGGACCGTTCTCTTTACGGAGAACGGCACAGTCGCGTCACAGGCGGAAGCCGCGCCGTATCCCTGTTCTGAAGGCATCTACGTTCTGCAGGACGATACCGGACTGTGGGGGTATTTCGATGTCGGATGCAGTCCGATCACAGGATTTGTATTTGAAGATGCCTGTCCCGTCATGAACAGTTCAGCCTGGGCCCGTTCCGAGGGGAAATGGGGCATCGTATCGTTCCCGGACTATCAGGATCTGCCGTAAACCGCAGGCGCTTTGACGTTCCGAAGCTATGCTATAGCTGTGCAACCGGCCAGATCATAAGTCTGAGCAGAAATCCAAACAAAATGGTGCTGTGCAAAAATGATTCTCTCATTCTTGCACAGCACCTGTTTTTATGGGTTGTTTCTTGGGTTGTTTCTTGGGTTGTTTCTTGGGTTGTTTCTTGGATCGTTTTTATGCTTTTTTTACCGCAGCGGCCGCGGTTTACAGCCACAGTGCCTTTCCGACTTCTTCCTCCGAGGCGAAGGGACCGGGCAGAATATCGAGTCCGCGATGTTCTCCCAGATAGTCGGAATCAAAGCGGATCGCGGTACCGTCCGGATTCTCAAAGCGCTGATCCGGTTCAAACGCACGTCCGAGGATATCGGAATCAATCATCCCGCAGCGGAAACCGTCCAGATACTGATACAGATCCGTCTCCAAGACAAGTTTCCCGTCCTTCTCCGCAAGATCCACGCTGACGGTGTGCTCCGTATCGATGCGGTTATGCTGCTCTTTCTCCCAGGCCTTTGCCCCGTTGAAATACACATTTCCGTCGATCCAGACCGGCAGATGGGACTCATGCGCCGGCGCCAGCTTCATCATATTCGGCGTATCCGTGTCCATATCGAACTGCGCGATCCACTCATCATAAGTCGGATATCCATCCCATACATGCGTACCGACTTCCCGGTTCTCCGTGAGCGGACGGTCTGTATTGTCACTCCGCGCCGCGAAGCCATCCGCAGGCCATTTCTGCACGAAGATATTGTTGTAGAACCGGTCGTCTCCGTGCAGGATCGTCATGAAGCCCATGACTTCCGTCCGGTGCGGCATATGGTAAGGCGTATAGCGAGGTCCTGTCCCCTCGCCGACATAGGTCAAAGCTCCGCAGATCAGATTGTGTACCATCGCGATGCCTTCGGTCGCGATCCGCAGGCTGACATCCGACAGGAGAATATTGTTGTCGATCAGAGTCGGACCATGGCCGACCTCCACAAAGATATCCTGACTCGTCATGCCGCCCGTGAGCTGCTTCAGGTAAGGCGGACGCATGTTGTCATGCATCAGATTCTGACTGATCCGCGTCCCCTGCGCCTCCCAGTCATTCCAGACGCCCATTGTGCAATGGTGGATATGGTTGCGGCGGATCGTTACATCGATCGCGGCATGCATCTTGATGCCCGCGATCTCCGCGCCGCCAAGCTCCATCATGTTGTTGATATGATGAATGTGATTGTCTTCGATAATGCTGAAAACGCCGCCCATCCGGCCGATAATGCCGCCCTGTTCGCAGTGATGGATATTGTTGCGGCGGATGATGTGACTGCCGACCTTTTCCTTAAGCCAGCCGTGATACTGCCCGCGGCACACCGCGTCACGCTCCATCTGCGTCGGGCTTTTCACATGATGTACAGTAAAGAAATGATCGTTCTCCGGGTCGTAGTATTTACCAAGTCCGATACCGGAGCATTTGCTGTTGGAAATATCGCAGTCCTCAATAATCCATCCTTTGGACCAGTGCGGACCGATCATGCAGTCCTGGAAAGCTGCCGGCGGAGCCCACGTCGTCGCGGCTTTACAGACCATGAAGCCGCTGACCGTTATATATCCGATTCCCGTCACCGACGGCATGAAGCACTCGCGCCGCACATTGATCTCGACATTCTCACAGTTCGGATCCTTGTCCTGAAAATTCGCGTAGAAAACCGTTTCGTTCCCGTCCTGCTCCGCGTACCATTTGTAGATCGAAGCATCCGGATCCCAGGAGTGTTCGTAGACTTCGCCCCGCGCGCATTCCTCAATGGACGCGGCTTCATAGAGCATTTTATCGTTCAGATAGACAACACCGGTATGTTTGCTTTTGCCGGCAAAATACCAGTCTCCGTAGACATAGGTCGTATAAGGATTATAGCTGCCGAAAACACGGTTGTCCACGCGTGCCGTCCAGACTTTTTCACTGTGTCTCGTCCAGTTCCGCAGCGGCTCCGCGCCTGTAATGACGGCGCCAAGCGGTTCTTCGCTGCGATAAACGATCCTCGCGTCCTCTGTACCGCCGTGCTTCGGATCTACATATTCGCGATAGATCCCCGGCGCGACCAGTACCTCATCTCCCGGCATCGCGATACGCGCAGCATCCTGAATGTGCTTGAAGGGCATCTCTTTGGAACCGTTTCCGTCCCTGCCTGCCTTTGCGTTAACATACAGAATCATAGCCGTGCCCCCTGTCCCACGGATTATTCCGGCTTGTCTGCCGCGGCATCGGCCTTTGTTTCGACCTTGGCGTCCTTGGCGGAAGCGTCCACCTTGGCTCGGAAAGCCTTGTTCTCTTTCTCTTTGGAGAAACCATTGGACACACGGTCCAGTACATCCGGTACCATGTCCATGATCTTGGTAACGGTATCCTGATTCCGGACATTGATGATCCGGACATTGCCCCGCTGTACGACCAGAATCGCGCTTGGGCTCATCTTCGCACTCGCCCCGCCGATCGTGCTGACAAGTCCGTTCTTGTCATAGTTTTTGTCCTTGGCGCCGGCGCCGACACCCAGTGTTACGTCCACAAGCGGAAGCAGGATCGTGTCATTCCCCAAGTGAATCGCCTCTCCGACCACCGTCTTCGTCGTAATAAAGCCCTCCAGCTGAGACAGCAGATCGTTCAACCCTTCCTTTGCTTTCATGAATTGCTCCTTTCCACAGCGTGGTCCGCACACTGTTCCAACTCTTGTTTATTCTGATCTTTGCCGGAATCCTTGCTCTTCTCCGGTTTCTTTTTGTCTTTTTTCTTCTTGTCTTTGGCTTTCTTGTTGTCCGTCTTATCGTCTTCTGATTTCTTATCCTGCCGCAGCGAGCGAATCACATAGATCACAAGCCGCAGCACGTTCAGGTTGAAGACGAAACACAGCGCGGAATGAATAAAAGCCTGGATGTGAATCCGCAGCTTCAGATCCGCGTCAACGTGAATATTCTCCTCGTCGAAATCCGGATCGACCTCTATCCGCAAGCCTTTATCGGGAACATAACAGCCAAGCATTCCGATTACCGCCTGAATCGTTCCCATCGTGCCCGGATCAGACAGTCCGTAAACAGCTTTGATTTCACTGTTTCGGAACCAGAACTGCCGCAGGATCCTTCCAATCATCCGGAATAAAGCGCGGATTACTTTCCGTTTGCCCGGCGCTCTCTCATAGAGGTCATAATAATGATCGACTTTCGCGAGCAGCGCGCCGATCTTCTCCTCGATCTCTTCGATCTTGGTCGGCCCGATCGGCTCCATGAGCTCCACAGCCCAGTCCGGAACACCGTCCTCGTTCACAGCCTCGTCGGAATCTTTTGCGGCTTTTGGCTTTGTCTTAGATTTCTTCGGCTTCTTGTCGGGTTTTTCTTTTGGTTTATCTTCGGCCGCAGCATCCGGGTTTGCCTCGGTTTTTTCTTCAGCCCTGGCTTCTTCAGCGTTTGCTTCGTCCGACTTGGCTTCCGTATCGAATTCTTCTGTCTTTTCCTCTACGGTGACGTCCGCGGCTGCTTCATTCGTGCTCTTGGCTGTCTCGGCGCTTTCTGCTGTCTCGGCGCTTTCTGCTTTTTCCGTATTTTCAGCCGCCTCGGAGCTCTCATCCGACGATTTATCCGTCTGATCCGGCGGCTTCTCGGACTGCCCTGACGATTTGATCGTCTTGCCGGCGATCTTCAGCTGCCAGGCCATCTTTTTGTCGCGCAGGAAGACCCGCGCGTGAACCAGTTTCAGGAAATAGCTGATATCGGCGTTCAGATCCAGAACGTTCTGCTTCTGATCAAACGCGCCTTTCGCGCGGATTCGGATCGGAATCGTCAGGAGCACTACGATCAGCAGAATAATCGCCGCGATCGCGATGAGGATCCACAGCAGAATCAGACCGATCCATTTCAGGATCGTCAAAAGGACTGTCAGAACTATCCCCATAGGCCCCTCCTTTCTTCCGATAATCCGGCTGGTCTGTTATTTCTTTTTCTTAATGAAAAGTACCACGCTGACAATAAGCAGCGGAATCCAGATGGCCGCGAACGTAATGATCGTCCGGATCGCGACATCCTGTGAGAACGTCTCCGGCACGATATTCATCAGCAGGTCCGTCGCGTAATTCAGCTGCCAGAGATCATTGGTAAAAAAGATCTGATGGAACTTAATAAATGTCCGGTCAAAATCCCTTGTCAGCAGATATGTCAGCACGCCAACAGCAACCGTAAAAAAGCCTGATGCAGCCAGAAAACCTCCGCAAATCGGTCTGTACTGTCTCCTGCCGATCAGCAGCACAAGAAGAAGCGCCGTTATACCCGCAAGCGCATTGCGCAGAATAAAGCCTTTACGGAAGAGCGCTTCTACATCCACCATGTGCAGCAGTTCTTTTTCATAGAACGCGTCTGTTTCCTGACCGTTCCGGACAACACGGATATCCAGATTATCCCGTTTGCCTTCAAGATATTTCAGCATCTCATCATACAGCTCGTCGAGCGCTTCATCCGTCATACCGATCCGCTGCGCGACGCCGTATTTCTGCATTTCCTTGCTGACAAACCTCCGGTTAAATACCGTCATCTGGAAGCATGTAAGGAACAGCACAATCAAAAACAGGAACCCGGCGCAGAACGCCGCGATTTTAGCCCATACAGGATACTTGTTCATGCGTGATACATCTTTCTGATATCTTCTTTAAGATTGGAAAGCTCCGGATCGGTCCGGACCGCTTCCTTGACGGTATGGACGGTAAAAGCGATCGCGTCCTCCCGTGACGCCGCCTCTCCGATAATCTCATACCCGCTGTCCGTCTCCATCACTTTAACAAGCGAGGCGCCTTTGAAGATCTCCATGGATCCTTTGTGGTCCGGATGCGCACAGATATAATAGGTATCCGGATGGATCTTTGGCGTAAAATCCTTATCGGAAGCCATGCTTATTCCAGTTCCTTACCGCAGGCTACGCAGACCTTCGCGTCCGGCGCGTTGCCGGCATTGCAATGCGGACAGATCTTCATGTCCGGCGCGTTATCTGCGTCCTCATCATCGGCTTCTTCGGACTCAGCCTCCTCGGTCTCTTCTGTTGCTTCGGCAGTCTCGGCAGCCTCATCGTTACCGATTTTCTGCTTCTCCTCCTGCAGCTCGGCGATCCGCTCCAGCGTCCGCTCGATCCTCTTGCAGGCAGCTTTCAGGACATCATCGTCCCGGTTCACATTGCCCTTCTCGATCTGATAAACGACCTGTCCCAGCATCGCGTACTCTTCCTGCAGGATCTGACGGGTTTTCTTGATCTGATTCTCAACCTTGACCGCGTCCACGGTCTGCACAGTCTTCTTCTGCGCGGTCTGCGCGATCGTCTGCGCCTGCTTCGCGACGGACGCCGCGACCTTCTGCGACCTCTTTATAATGGAATCCCATATCTCTCTTCTTTCAGCCATGTTAAACACTCCCTTCGTTGCTAAAAATATACCTTATTTGCGATAAAATGTCAAGAAATTCCGGTGTTTTACTCCTTGTACAGACATACAGTATAGGAGCTGTCAAGGAATCCTTTGTCCGCTGCAAGCTGCAGCGTCATCCGTCGGGCATCGGATCGCGGCAGGACGCATTTCACGGTAGGTCCGCAGACATTCGCGCCGTCCGATGCCGCATGCCATTCGCCAAGATCATACGTTTCGTCTCCGATAACGAGCCGGATCCGGATGTCTGCTTCGACAGGCTTCCCCGAATCATTGAGCAGCCAGACCTCGGCCGTGAATTCCTCTCCGGGCTGCCAGCTGAACTTAGGGATCCGCGCACTCAGAAGCTTCGGCCGCAAGGAGCTCTGCACCGCATAATAGGCCTTCTTCGGATGTCCACCGTAGCTTAGCAGACTGTTGTTGGACGGGCACAGCCAGGGCTCGCAATAACACCAGTTGATCGACATCGCGCAATGCGGAGCCTGCCGACGCGCTTCCTGGAAGATACCCTTATAGCCTTCACACTGCAGCCACTGAGAAACCTCAGCCGCCTCTTCCAGG
>CACZPA010000227.1 GCA_902782895.1 uncultured Eubacteriales bacterium | reverse complement strand
TGAAGTTAAAAAAGGGTGATGAGGTCGTAATCATCGCCGGTACATCCAAGGGTACGAAAGGAAAGATCCTTTCTGTAGACGCCAAGAACAACCGCGTTATCGTGGAAGGTGCCAACATGATCACCAAGCATCAGAAGGCGCGTACCGCTGCGGAGCAGGGCGGACTGATCCATCAGGAAGCTCCGATCGACGCTTCCAACGTCATGTATCTGCATGAAGGCGTTCCCACCCGTTTGGGTATCCGTGTTGAGGACGGCAAAAAGGTTAGATTTGCCAAGAAGTCCGAGAACAAGGAAGCCATTGATTAAGGCGCAATATACCCATAAAGGAGGATAACACTGTGAGTACTAACAGAATGAGAGATTTCTACAAAAATGATGTAGTACCTGCCATGGTCAAGAAGTTCTCTTATAAGAACATCATGGAGGTTCCGAGGATCGAGAAGATCGTCATCAATATGGGTGTAGGAGAGGCCAAGGAGAATCCGAAGGCTCTTGAGAGCGCTGTAAGCGATCTGACCATCATTTCCGGGCAGAAGCCCATTATCACGAAGGCACGCAAGTCCATCGCGAACTTCAAAGTCCGTGAAGGCATGAACATCGGCTGCAAGGTAACTCTGCGCGGTAACAAGATGTATGATTTCGCAGACCGTCTGATCAGCCTGGCGCTGCCCCGTGTACGTGACTTCCGCGGCGTTTCCGCCAACTCTTTTGACGGACGCGGCAACTACGCTCTGGGTATCCGTGAGCAGCTGATCTTCCCTGAGATTTCCTATGATCAGGTTGATAAGGTTCGCGGCATGGACATCATTTTCGTCACGACGGCTAAAACCGACGAAGAAGCAAAAGAACTGCTCACTCTTCTGGGCATGCCTTTTGTCAAGGAATGAAGGAGATAACTTAAATGGCTAAGAAATCCATGATTATCAAGCAGCAGAGAGGGCTCGCAAAACCGAAGTATTCCACTCGCGCGTATACACGCTGCAAGATCTGCGGACGTCCGCATTCCGTACTTCGCAAGTATGGGATCTGCCGTATCTGTTTCCGGGAACTGGCCTACAAAGGTGAAATCCCCGGCGTGAAAAAGGCCAGCTGGTAAGCCCGGCAAACTGAATATTAAGGAGGTCGATCAATATGATGACGAGCGATCCGATTGCTGATATGCTGACTCGTATCAGAAACGGGAATACAGCGAGACATGAAACGGTTGATGTGCCTGCTTCCAGAACGAAGAAGGCTATTGCCGAGATTCTCGTGCGTGAAGGATATGTAAAGAAGTATGAGATCGTTACGGAAGGCAATTTTGAGACCATCCGTATTACGATGAAATACGGCAAAGACAGGAACGACCGTGTGCTGTCCGGTCTGAAGAGGATCAGCAAGCCCGGTCTCCGTGTTTATGCAAGCAAGGATAAGCTGCCGAAGGTTCTTAACGGACTTGGCACGGCAATTATTTCTACCAATAAAGGCATCATCACGGACAAAGAGGCAAGAGAGCAGAACGTCGGCGGTGAAGTTCTTGCCTTTATCTGGTAAGCAGGAGGAACAATACAATGAGTCGAATTGGAAAATTACCTGTTGAAATTCCTGCCGGTGTGGAAGTTAAGATCGACGAGAACAACCTTGTAACCGTTAAGGGCCCCAAGGGAACTCTGGAGAAGCAGCTTTCGCCCAGAATGAAGATTTCGCAGAAGGACGGCCATGTGGTCGTAGAGCGTTCCAGCGATCTGAAGCAGGAGAAATCTCTGCACGGACTGACCCGCGCCCTGCTCCACAATATGGTCGTTGGTGTAACACAGGGATTTGAGAAGAAGCTGGAGATCAACGGCGTTGGTTACCGTGCTGCAAAGCAGGGCAACAAGCTGATCCTGTCCCTTGGCTATTCTCATCCTGTAGAGATGGAAGATCCGGAAGGCGTCGAGGCTGTTGTCGAGGATCCGACAAAGATCACGATCAAGGGCATCGACCGCGAGAAGGTCGGCCAGTATGCGGCCAACATCCGCTTCAAGCGTCCCCCGGAACCCTATAAGGGCAAGGGAATCAAGTACGCGGATGAGCACATCCTGCGCAAGGTCGGCAAGACCGGTAAATAATGGGAGAGGTGACTGGTAATGATTAAGAAAAGTGCGAAGAGTATTTTACGTAACAAAAAGCATTACAGAATGCGCCGCCATATTATTGGAACCGAGCAGCGTCCGAGACTTTCCGTATTCCGCAGTGATAAGCACATTTACGCGCAGATCATTGATGACAGCAAGAGCATGACACTTGTATCCGCCTCCACACTTGACGCGGATGTCAAGGCACAGATCGAGAAGACAGGCGACACGCAGGCAGCGGCAGCTGTCGGCAAGGTTCTCGCTGAGCGCGCAGCCGGCAAGGGAATCAGCGAAGTGGTCTTTGACCGTGGCGGATTCCTTTATCACGGACGCATTCAGGCGCTTGCGGACGCGGCCAGAGAAGCCGGTCTCAAGTTCTGAGCCGTCGGTCTGATCGTGAGTTTTCAATAACAGGAGGCAGTTTAATGAAGAAGGATAGAATCGATCCCAATGCTTTGGGTGAGCTTACATCTACCGTCGTAACCATCAAGCGCGTCAGCAAGACGGTTAAAGGCGGACGTCATCAGAGATTTACGGCCCTCGTCGTTGTCGGAGACAAGCAGGGTCATGTAGGTTTCGGACTGGGCAAGGCTGTTGAAATTCCCGAAGCTATCCGCAAGGGAGAGGAAGCGGCTAAGAAGTCCATGATCACGGTTGCCGTTACGGAGACCGGATCCATTCCTCATGACTTCCTGGGACAGTTCGGCAGTGCTTCCATTCTGCTGAAGACGGCTCCGGAGGGAACCGGTGTTATCGCCGGCGGCCCGGCGCGTGCGGTTCTGGATCTTGCGGGCATCCGCAACATCCGTACCAAGTCTCTGGGATCCAATAACAAGAACAATGTCGTAGCTGCTACTTTTGCCGGCCTGTCCGCTCTGAAGACACCGGAAGAAGTCGCCGCGGTCCGCGGTAAGACTGTCGCGGAAATTCTCAAGTAAGGGGGACCTTTCAATGGCTAAGAAACTGAAAATTACCCTTATTAAATCCGTAATCGCATCCAATCCGAAGAACAGAACGATCGTTGAGAATCTTGGATTCAAGAAACTCAATCAGACGATCATCCGTCCTGACGATGCTGCCATGCGCGGCGCTATTGCCCATATTTCCCATATGGTCAAAGTGGAAGAGATCGAAGAGTAATAGGAGGAAACCTCATGAATTTATCGGATTTAAAGCCCGCTGAGGGTGCTAAAAGCAAACGCTGGCGTGTAGGAAGAGGCCAGGGATCCGGAAACGGAGAGACCTCCGGACGCGGTCAGAACGGACAGAAGTCCCGTTCCGGCGGCGGAGTACGTCTTGGATTTGAAGGCGGTCAGATGCCTCTGTTCCGTCGTCTGCCGAAGCGTGGTTTTACCGACCGCAATTCGAAAGATATCGTTGCGCTGAATGTGGACCGTCTCAACGTCTATGAAGACGGAGAGACCGTCACCATCGCTTCCCTCGTAGAGAGAGGCCTGATCAGCAATCCTCGTGACGGAGTCAAAATCCTTGGCAACGGCAAGCTGGAGAAGAAGCTTACCGTTCAGGTTACCGCTGTAAGCGCGGGAGCAAAAGCTAAGATCGAAGAGCTGGGCGGCACGGTTGCCCTGAACGATTGATCAATTCTGTTAACACGCCCTGCGCCGCAGGGCGTGCAGATCAATAGTAAAGGAGGGCGATTAGTTTGTTTTTACAGACAATACGAGACGCTTGGAAAATCCCTGATTTACGGAAGAGACTGATCTTCACGCTTCTGATGCTCGCACTCGTGAGACTTGGCTCTACGCTGCCGAGCCCTTTCATCGATTCGAGAGTCATCAGTGAGTATTTCTCCACAAGCAACGGTGTATTCGCGCTGTTTGACGCGATGAGCGGCGGAGCTTTCAGCAACATGAATCTTTTCGCCATGGGCATCACGCCTTACATCAATGCCTCGATTATTATGAGCCTTCTGACCATCGCGATTCCGCGTCTGGAAGAGCTGAACCAGGAAGGGGAAGCCGGAAGGAAGAAGATCGAGCAGTATACCCGTTATCTGACAGTCGCGCTGGCGCTGATCCAGGCTTTCGGTATTTCCTACAGCCTGAATTCCGCCTACAACGTAATGTCCAGCAACGTAAATACTGTATGGGCGATTATCGTATCCGTACTCATTTTCACAGCAGGAACCGCGTTTGTCATGTGGATCGGTGAGAGCATCACCGCCAAGGGCATCGGAAACGGTGTGTCCCTGATCATTATGGTCAACATCCTGTCCCGTGTTCCTTCAATGATTCAGTCGCTTGTAAATTATGAGAACAAGTGGGCTCTTATCATTCTTGTTGTAATCTTTGTTCTGGTTATTGCCTTTGTTGTTCTGCTGTCTCTCGGCGAAAGACGGATTCCGATCCAGTACGCCAAGAGAATGCAGGGACGCAAGCAGTACGGCGGCCAGAGCACACATATTCCGGTCCGCGTTAATCTCGTCGGAGTTATCCCGATCATCTTCGCGATCTCTCTGCTGAGCTTTCCGCAGATCATTACAGGCTTCTTCAACTCCAACCCGACCGGTACATGGGGAACGATCCTGCATTGGCTCTCCACAAGCCACTGGTTCGGAGCTTGCCTGTATATCGTTCTGATCATTCTGTTTACGTATTTCTACGCTTCCATCACCTTCAATCCGATGGATATTGCCGATAATCTGAAGAAGAACGGCGGCTTTGTTCCCGGTATCCGTCCGGGCAAACCGACGTATGAGTACATCAAGAAGGTTAACCGCTATATCACCTGCATCGGAGCGATCGGTCTGGCGATCTGTGCAGCGATTCCGCTGATCCTGTCCTTCATTTTCAAGATCGACAACCTCAATATCGGCGGATCTTCCATGCTGATTGCTGTCGGCGTTGCGCTTGAAACGGTTAAGCAGATCGAAGGCATGATGGTAACAAGGCATTACAAGGGTTTCCTGCGCTGATAGAAGGAGATTTACTATGAAACTTCTGATATTGGGAGCACCTGGCGCGGGTAAGGGTACGCAGGCAGCGCGAGTTGCCGAAGCACTCCATATCCCGCATGTTTCGACGGGGGACATTTTCCGCGCGAATATCCGGAACCATACGGAGCTCGGTACGCTTGCGGAATCCTATATCTCCAAAGGACAGCTCGTACCAGATGACGTGACGATCAATATGCTGATGGCGCGTCTTGCCGAAGAGGACTGTGCCGGCGGTTATATCCTGGACGGTTTCCCGAGAACGATTCCGCAGGCTGAGGCATTGACCGGCAAAACAAGCCTTGACTGTGCCATTAATCTGGATGTCAAGGATGAGGATATCATGACCCGTATGGGCGGACGCAGAGTCTGTCCCAAATGCGGAGCTTCCTATCATATCGTCAGCAATCCTCCCCATAAAGAAGGAATCTGCGATGTCTGCGGAGATCAGCTGATCATCCGCGATGACGATAAACCGGAGACAGTTCAGAACCGGCTGAACGTGTATCACGAACAGACGGCTCCCCTGATTGACTATTATGAGAAACAGGGGATTCTGAAACAGGTCGACGGCGCAAAGCCGCTGGATGAGGTTACGGAGTCTGTGCTTCGTGCCATTCAGGAGTAAACATGGCGATTATTGTAAAAAGCCCGGATGAAGTCGAGAAGATCCGCAAGGCCAGCCGCGTTGTCGGCAAGGTCCTGGCGGAGATCGGTGATTATGTAAGACCGGGAGTTTCCACAGCAGAGCTGGATCGGATCGCGGAAAAGATCATTCGCGGAGAGGGCGCTATACCTTCGTTCAAAGGGTATGAGGGTTTTCCCGCGGCAATCTGCGCGTCCCCGGACGAGGTTGTGATCCACGGGATCCCTTCGTCCAGACAGATCCTGCATGCAGGGCAGATCATCAGCATTGATGTCGGCGCGATTCTGGACGGTTTCCATGGAGACGGCGCGCGGACATATCCGGTCGGCGAGATCGGAGAGGACGCAGCGAAGATGATCCGGGCCGCGAAGGACGCTTTCTACGCGGGAGTTTCCTGTGTGAAGGCGGGCGTGCATCTGCACGAGATCTCTGCCGGAGTGGAGAAGAAAGCCTTGGAATACGGCTGCGGTATTGTTCGTGAATTTGCTGGACATGGCGTCGGGACCGAGCTTCATGAGGATCCGATGATCCCCAACTATAAGCCGGTCGGACGCGGACCTAAGCTCGAAAGCGGAATGACCCTTGCCATCGAACCGATGCTGACATTGGGAAATGCCGCGGTCAGAGTTTTGGATGACGGTTGGACAACGGTTACAGTGGACGGTTCTATCGCGTCTCATTACGAAAACACGATTCTGGTAACCGAAGACGGATACGAGATTCTGACTGTGGTATAATCAAGGAGGTTGATATCTTGGCTAAAAAAGATGCAATTGAATTTGAAGGCATTGTTACAGACAAGCTTCCCAATGCGATGTTCAAGGTTGAACTGAACGAGAACAAGCACCAGGTTCTGTGCCACCTGAGCGGTAAGCTGAGGGTAAATTACATTAAGATTCTTCCGGGAGACAGAGTGACGATTGAAATGTCTCCGTATGATCTGACCAAAGGCCGCATCATCTGGCGTGCCAAGTAAGAAAGGAGCGTTCGAAATGAAAGTACGTTCATCTGTTAAGCCCATTTGCGAGAAGTGCAAGATTATTCGGAGAAAGGGCAGGATCATGGTGATCTGCACCAATCCGAAGCATAAACAGAGACAGGGCTGATTACACAGGGAGCGGAGAGTGGTTGTACCGTTCTCCACGCAAATAAATACGCCGCAGCAGGATTACGGATCCCGAATGCGGCGTTTTATTATGCTCGGCTACGCCTTATGCCCGGCTGCGCCTTATGCCTGGCTACGCCTTATGTCCGGCTGCGGCCGACTGGCGGCAGCAGCTGGCATCCCGGCGGACAGCAGCTGGCATCCCGGCGGACAGCAGCCATGGTAAACCGATGCCTCGCACGCCGAAAGAAATAAAAAAAACAGAGGAAGTAGGATTTGAACCCACGACATTCGGTTTTGGAGACCGACGTTCTGCCAGCTGAACTATTCCTCTATTTACGACGCTATTTATTATACTAGTACAGACAGAATTTGTCAAGGGCCATTTAAAACATTTTGCAAAGAGAGCGCAACCTTTTATACACGACCTTTTTTACGGTTTTCCCGGTATTCCGCTTGACAAGTCCGGACGAGTGTGGTATAAAAGACACATGCCGCCCGGGAGACCGGGCCGGCGACAATTGAATAAATACAACGCGAAGATGAGAAGAGTAATCTGTCCCGTACTTTACAGAGAATTCCGGCAAGCTGAGAAGGAATGAGGAAATGGCAGACGAACATGGTCTCGGAGCATCCGGACTGAATGCGCAGTCAATAAGTTCGGACGGCACACACCGTTAACAGTGAGGGGTATGTTGGTACTCTGCGAGGCGGCTTTCAGTGATGAGGCCGCGAAATAAGGTGGTAACACGGTTATGATCCGTCCTTAGTCGGACGGTTTTTTTGTGCAGGCAGCCAAGAGAGGGGAAAACGGTTTGATCGAAATCAGTCATGTCAGTAAGACTTTTACAGCGAAAGAGAATAACGTAGCGGCTGTAAAAGACGTGTCTCTCAGCATAGAGGACGGAAAGGTATACGGAATCATCGGCTATTCCGGAGCAGGCAAATCCACACTGGTCCGCTGCATCAATTTCCTGGAGAAGCCGGATTCCGGATCGATCACGCTCAGCGGATTTGGCACGGTAACGGCCCGCGACGGGAAGCTGTATTATACGGCGGAGGGCGATTCTTCGGAGACGGTGCTCAGCGAGAAGAAGCTGAGGAGTCTCCGCAGCGGAATCGGGATGATTTTCCAGCATTTTAATCTGCTGGAGCGCAATACGGTCTATGAGAACGTCGCGTATACTCTGCAGTATTCCGGCATGAAAAAGGACGAGATCCGCAAGCGCGTGCTGGAGATGCTCGATCTTGTGGACCTTCGGGATAAGATCGCAAGCTATCCCTCGGAGCTTTCCGGCGGCCAGAAACAGCGCGTCGCGATCGCAAGAGCGCTCGCGAATAACCCGAAGATCCTGCTGAGCGATGAAGCGACCAGCGCGCTGGACCCGCAGGCAACCGCTTCGATTCTGTCCCTGCTGCGCGACCTGAATAAGCGCCTGGGCCTTACGATTGTCCTGATCACACATGAGATGGCGGTCGTGAAGGAAATCTGCGAGCGCGTAGCGGTCATGGAGGACGGCGCGGTCGTGGAAGAAGGCCTTGTCTACGATATTTTCGCGGATCCGGTACAGCCCATCACCAGGAAATTCGTTGAAAGCTCCAATGGCATGGGCAATCTGCAGAAGCTGATCGAGCAGAACGAATCCCTGCTCGACAAGAGCCGCAACAGTGTCCTCCTGCGGTGCCTGTACGGCAGGGATGCGGTCGGGGACGCGCTGATCTCCGAGGTTTCCCGAAAATATGCCGTCAATATGAATATTGTTCTTGCCAATGTCGAAATGCTGCAGGGAAGCCCGCTGGGCGAACTGGTCGTTTCGATCACGGGCGACAGCGGCAATATCGACGCCGCTATCGCGTATATGAGAAACAGCAATGTGAAAGTGGAGGTGATCGCAGATGCCAGAATGGCTTGAGAACCTGATGCCAAACGTCGCATCGTATATGGATAAATTCGGCGAGAGTCTGTCCGCGACCTTCCAGATGTTCCTGATTTCGGGACTCTTCACGTTCCTTTTCGGCGGTGTTTTCGGAATTCTGCTGACCGTGACACGCCGCGGCGGCATCATGGAGAATCCGGTGATCTATCAGATCGTGGATAAGGTCACGAATATTTTCCGCTCCATTCCCTTCATCATTCTGCTGATCTTCCTGATCCCGTTCACCCGTCTGATTACGGGTACGGCGATCGGAGTCCGCGGCGCGATCGTTCCGCTGATCTTCGGCGCGACGCCTTTCTTTACCAGACAGGTGGAAGCGGCGCTTGCGGGAGTGGATCCCGGCAAGGTAGAGGCTGCGACCGCGATGGGAAGCGGCAAAGCAGGCATCATTTTCCGCGTATACCTGCATGAAGCGGTGCCGGAGCTGATCCGCGCGGTCACGATCACGTCGATCAGTCTGATCGGTCTGACGACGATGGCGGGAGCCGTCGGAGCCGGCGGAATCGGAAGTTTTGCCATCAATTACGGCCAGAATCTGCATCATCAGGACATCGTCAATGTCTGCGTGATCGTCCTGCTGATCTTCGTCTCCCTGGTGCAGAGCATCGGAAACGCGCTGGCCAAAAGAACCACGAATCATTCTCTTTTTCAGAAAAAATATTAAATTATTGGAGGAAACAAAATGAACAAGAAACTGTTAGCACTGGCACTTGTACTGGTACTGGCAAGCGGAGCCGCCGCATGTGCAGGCGGCAAGGCACAGCCGAAGGAAGCTGTCAAGATCGGTATCCCCGATGACGCGACGAACGGTGGACGCGCGATCAAGCTGCTGGAATCCGCAGGACTGATCGAAGTGAATCCCGAGGCCGGATGGGTTCCGGAGCTGAAGGACGTTACCAAGTACATCTACAACATCGAGATCGTTCCGACGACCGCGAATACCCTTCCGTCCACGCTGGATGACTATGGCGCGGCAACTATCAACGGCACCTACGCTACCGCGGCCGGTTTTGTCCCGTCCAAGGACGGCCTGCTGATCGAGTCCCAGGCGGAAGCAACCGCGAAAGAAGGCGGAGAAAATCCTTTCGTCAACATCATCGTTGCCAGATCCGCGGAGAAGGACAACGAGACCTATAAGAAGATCGTTGAGGCTTTCCAGACCGATCTGGTCGGACAGTATATCATCGCGAAGTATAAAGAAGCTTACGTACCGGCTTTCGATTATCAGCCGGCTTCCGGAACGAATGAAGAAGTCCTGGCTCTTGTTGATGGTTATCAGTCCGATAAGGAGGGCAAGACCGTTGTACGTGTCGGCGTCTGCGGCTCCTCTAACGATCAGTGGATCGCCTGCCAGAAGGTTCTGGACGATCAGGGCGCTAACATCTATCTGGAAATGGTCGAGTTTGACGCTTACAATCTGCCGAATGAGGCTCTGAACAGCGGAGACATCGATCTGAACTCCTTCCAGCACAAGGCATATCTTGCTTCCGAGATCAAATCTCAGGGTTACGAGATCGAAGCGATCGGCGATACGCTGATGGCGCCGCTGACCCTGTATTCCAGCAAGTATGATTCTGTCGACGCGCTGAAAGAAGCAGCCGGCAAGAAGAACTGATTAAAATGACAGAACAGGAAAAGGACCTGCTGCGGCAGGTTCAGGAAGACCACGCGTATATCGTAGAGCTTCGGAGGCATTTCCACATGCATCCGGAGCTCGGACGCGAGGAATATGAGACGCAGAAACGGATCGAGGCAGAGCTTGATGCGATCGGTGTTGCGCATCACAGGGCAGCGGATACAGGCGTTGTCGCGGAAATCACCGGGACCGGCGCTTCAGAACTGCCCGCGAAAACTGTCCTGCTGCGCGCGGATATCGACGCGCTGCCGGTAACGGAGGAGAGCGGATGCCCCTATCAGAGCACGATTCCGGGCAAAATGCACGCGTGCGGACATGATACGCATACGGCGGCCCTGATCGGCGCCGCGCGTCTCCTTGCCAAGAACCGCAACCTTTTCCACGGGACGGTTCGTCTGGTATGGCAGCCCGCGGAAGAGATCGGCTACGGCGGACAGACGATGGTCGCGGAAGGCGTCGCGGACGGCGCGGACCGGACATTCGGCATTCACATCGGCAGTGATATTCCGGTCGGCAAGGTCGTCATCATGGAAGGCCCGAACAACGCAAGTGTGGACTGGTTCCGCATCAAGGTGCACGGACTGGGAGCCCATGTTTCGACGCCGCAGCACGGAATCGACGCGGCCTATATCGCAAGCCAGATCGTAATCGGCGCGCAGGCACTGGTGACAAGACGTACCAGCCCGATGGACAATGTTCTGATCGGAATCGGCAAGGTCACGGCCGGTACGGCCTATAACGTCGTCGCGCAGGAAGCGGAGCTCGAGGGGACCGTCCGGGTGCTTTCGCCGGAGCTGCGTAAACAGGTGCATGAAGAACTGGACCGTCTGTGCCGTCTGACAGCGGAAGCCTACGGCGGTACGGTTGAAACCGAGTGGAAGAACTATACCGCGCCGCTTCTCAACGGCGCGAAGTCCGCGCAGGAAGCGCAGAAGGTGATGACATCGCTCTTCGGAGCCGAGAACATGATCATCAGCCGTAAGCCCGCGCTGAGCGGAGACGATATGGCGGAGTTCATCAATAAAGTGCCGGGCGTGTACTGCTACGTCGGTTCCCGCAATGAGACGGATCCGAATACACAGGTCGCACAGCACAATTCGCATTTTGATGTTGATGAAAACTGCATGCTGATCCAGGTCGCGCTGTATACGGATTACGCGGTGCGTTTCCTGGAGGGACAGGTCTGATCAGCATCCTTACCGGTGAAGACCGTTTTCAAGGAGGATTCCATTATGGCAACGCTTACAAACCCCATTCTGCCGGGCTTTTACCCGGATCCGTCCGTGTGCGCGGCAGACGGGCATTATTACCTGGTTACGTCCACATTTGAATTCTTCCCGGGAGTGCCGGTCTTTCATTCGACGGATTTTGTACACTGGGAACAGATCGGGCACTGCCTTGACCGTCCCGGGCAGCTGCAGCTTGCGGGTGTCAGGGCTTCTCAGGGTATTTATGCTTCGACGATCCGTTACCATGACGGCCTCTTTTACATGGTTACGACGCTGGTACAGGATCCCTCCTACTGGGGCAATGTCAATTTCTTCGTGACGGCGAAAGATCCTGCCGGCCCGTGGAGCGATCCGGTCGTGATAGAAGGAGCGCAGGGGATCGATCCGACGATTTTCTTCGATGATGACGGGACGGCCTATTATCTGGGAAATCTGCGGCCATATCCTGACAGGCCTTCGAGCGCACGCCATATCTGGATCCAGAAGCTGGATCTGGCAAGCGGCAGGCTCCTGGACGAGCCGCATGTGCTCCTGACGGACGGAGCGGTGCATGATGCCCATACGCCGGAAGGTCCGCATATCTATCATATCGGGAATTGGTATTATCTGCTGATCGCCGAAGGTGGTACCAGCCACGATCACGCGATTTCGGTATTCCGGAGCCGGGAGCTGTTCGGTCCCTATGAATGCAATCCGCGCAATCCGATCTGCACGCATCGGACGATGCGCAGGCCGGCGGCGATCCACAGCGTGGGACACTCCGATCTGGTGCAGCTTGCGAACGGGCAGTGGTGGGCCGTGATGCTCGCGTCTCGCCCCGATGGCGGAGACTATCGGATCCTTGGCCGTGAAACCTTTGCCGTTCCGGTTGATTGGGAAGACGAATGGCCGGTCTACAGCCCGGAGACGGGCCGCGTGGAATTCACCTATCCCGCACCGGATCTGCCGAATATGGAGCTTGTGCCGGGGGCAGCCTGTGATCATTTTGAAGCCGCAAGGCTTGGACTGCAGTGGAACCATCTGCGGACACCGGAGGGACAGTACTGGAGTCTGACGGAACGTCCCGGCTTCCTGCGTCTGTACGGTAAAAAGAACACCGTATGCGAGCAGGGAAATCCTGCCATGGTGCTCCGGCGGCAGCAGCATATGTGCGCTGACGCGCGGACCGTGCTGGAAGCGGATCTCCCAGAGGGAACACAGGCCGGTCTGATCGCCTGGATGAATGAAAATTATCATCTGCGGGCCGAGCTTGCGCGTAAAGACGGAGAGCTTGTTCTTACGGCGGTCCGCCGTTTTGCGGGGACGGATTCGGAGCTTGCTTCGATCGTACTGTCTGAGGATGTCAAGAAGGTTTGGCTCCTGCTGGAGGCGGAGTATCAGTATTATAATATTTACTATGCGACAGAGCCGGGACAGTACAAAGCACTGAAGCTGCATTGTGACGGATCCCATCTGTGCCGGGAAGCGGCCGGAGGTTTTACAGGAACCTACTGGGGACTGTATTGCCAGGGAGAAGGCGCTCACTGTGACTTTGATTATTTCGAATACAAAGGGCAGAAGAGAATATAACCGGCAGTTCATACCGGTTTGCATCAAAAAAACGCATAAATAAAGACCGTGAGAAACGATTTCCGGGGCTTGGCTGCCTCGACTATCGTTCTCACGGTCTTCTTTATTTCGCGATCGTTTATATTCTGAAGGGACAGATCAGCGGACCAGGCTTGGCTTTTTCGGATCAAAGGTCCAGCCTGGGATCAGGAACTGCATCCCCGCAGCATCGTTCCGCGCACCGAGATTCTTTTCGACGTACAGACGGTGCGCTTTTTCCAGCTGATCGCGGTCGATCTCGACGCCGAGGCCGGGGCGCTCGGGCAGCGCGATACAGCCGCCTTTGATCTTGAGAGGCTGCTTGGTCAGACGGTTCCGGCCTTCCTGCCAGATCCAGTGGGTGTCGATACCGTTCATTTTGCCGGGGATCGCGGCAGCGCACTGTGTCATGATCGCCAGACTGATGTCAAAATGGTTGTTGGAATGGCAGCCCCACATCAGACCGAAATCATTGCAGAGCTGTCCGACGCGGACAGAACCTGCCATGGTCCAGAAATGCGGATCGGCCAGCGGGATGTCGATGCACTGCAGCGTGATGCAGTGGCGCATCTGCCGCCAATCGGTATCGATCATATTGGTCGCGGTCGGAATGCCGCTCTCCCGGCGGAATTCCGCCATGATCTCGCGCCCGGAGAAACCGTTCTCCGCACCGCAGGGGTCCTCGCAGTAGGCGAGGATCTTTTTCATTCTCGGCGCGAGGCGCAGGGAATCCGCAAGGCTCCAGCAGCCGTTTGGATCGATATTGACCCGCGCGTCGGGGAAAGCCTCCTTAAGTGCCTCAACCGCGTCGATCTCTTCGTCCGGGGACAGAACGCCGCCCTTCAGCTTGAAATCTTCAAATCCGTATTTTTCCTGAGTGGCCTTGGCCTGACGGATGATCGCTTCCGGCGTCAGAGCCTCTTCGTGACGGATACGATACCACTCGCAGTCCGAATCCGGCTCGGATTCATAGGGCAGATCCGTCCTGGTCCGGTCGCCGACGTAGAAAAGATACGACAGGAAACGGACCTCGCGGCGCTGGATTCCGTCACCGAGCAGCGCGGCGGCAGGCACCTCCAGAAACTGTCCCAACAGGTCCAGACAGGCGGACTCGATCGCGGTAACGACATGTACACCGGTCCGCAGATCAAAGGTCTGCTGGCCCCGGACGTCGCCCTG
>CACZPA010000226.1 GCA_902782895.1 uncultured Eubacteriales bacterium | reverse complement strand
GGATAGCGTCTGAACTGATCTTCCGCGATTCCAACGGCCCGGAGCTCTTTTTCAGCCCTCTCCCGGGCCTCCGCGCCGCTCACGCCCTTCAGATTCATGGAATACAGGACATTCTCCATGACCGTCAGCAGCGGAAACAGATTGTAGTTCTGATAGATGACTGCCGCGTTGTCCCGTCGATAGGCGTCCCGATCGATCTTGCGTGTATCCTGTCCCCGATACAGAATTCTGCCGTCCCACGGCAGCTCCAGGCCCGCGAGCAGGGACAGTAAAGTGGTCTTGCCGCTTCCGCTTTTGCCGACGATAGCATAGGCCTTGCCCTGATCAAAAGAACAGTCGGCCCGCTTGACCGCATGGACGGTCTGATACTTATTCTGATAGGAGAAACTGACGTTTTCAACTTGTAAGATGCTGTTCATGGCGATTCCTTTTCTGCGATATCCGTCCCCGGACAGATAGTTTGTTTTGGAAATTATATCATATTCCGCGGGAAGTGTCGAGAATCGGGCCGCAGAAGCATCCTGATCCTCCTTCAACTGTCCGGATTCCGGGATGAATGCTCAGGGCAGGTGTAAACGCCGCCACACAAAAACAGGCTGTGAAAAAGATCGCTCTTTCTCACAGCCCTTAGAACAGTTTTTTCAATTGCAGCGCCTATGCCGACCTTGTCCGAACCGGTCTGGCCAGCGCCCGTCAGGTCCGGCTCCGATCACGTCCGCGTTGATTACGTCCGGACGATCAGGCCGTTTTCATCGGCGTCGACCGTGAAGACTGTCCCTTCGTGGATCTTGCCTTCAATGATCGTCTTCGCGACCTTGTTCTCGACCTGGCTTTGGATGTAGCGCCGCAGCGGCCGTGCTCCGTAGATCGGATCGTAGCCGTTTGTGACGATATAGTCGCGCGCGGCATCCGTCATCGTGATGGACATCTGCTGCTCTTTAAGCCTGTCGGACAGCCCTGTGATCATCAGATCCACAATGCCGCGGATCTCATCGCGGGACAGCGGCTTGAAGAAAACGATCTCGTCCAGGCGGTTCAGGAACTCCGGACGGAAGGTCTGCTTGAGCAGCTCGGAAACACGCTCGCGGGCCTCCGGCTCGATTTCGCCGCCCTCAATGCCGTCGAGCAGAATCTGTGAGCCCAGATTGGACGTCAGGATGATCAGCGTGTTCTTGAAATCGACCACATGCCCCTGCGAATCGGTGATTCTGCCGTCATCAAGCACCTGCAGCAGGATATTGAAGACATCCGGATGGGCCTTTTCGATCTCGTCGAAAAGCACCACGCTGTAGGGATGCCGCCGGACGGCCTCGGTCAGCTGACCGCCTTCGTCGTAGCCGACATATCCCGGAGGCGCTCCGATCAGACGGGATACGGAGAATTTCTCCATATACTCGCTCATATCGATCCGGACCATGTTCTTCTCGTCGTCGAAAAGCGTCGCCGCGAGCGTCTTCGCAAGCTCTGTTTTGCCGACGCCTGTCGGTCCCAGGAAAAGGAACGAGCCGATCGGACGGTTCGGATCCTGGATCCCCGCGCGGGACCGCAGCACGGTCTCCGAAACCTTATCCACAGCCTCATTCTGCCCGATCACGCGCTTATGCAGCTCTTCCGGCAGATGCAGGAGCTTGGCGCGCTCCGTCTCCATCAGCTTGGAGACCGGAATCCCCGTCCAGCGAGCGACGATCTCGGCGATCTCATCCTCTGTCACGGCGTTCCGCATGAATTCATGCTTACCGCCGTCTTCGGATCTGGAAGCGGCCTCGGCCTCCGCCAGTTCCTTCTGCAGAGCCGGCAGTCTGCCGTAATTCAGCTCCGCGGCCTTGTTCAGATCATAGGAAAGCTGCGCCTTCTCGATCTCGGCGTTTACCTGCTCGATCTCCTCGCGCAGGCGCTGCACCTTGCCGATACTGTCCTTCTCCTGCTCATAACGGGCCCGCATGCTCTTCATCTGATCCCGCAGATTCTCGAGCTCCTCGGTCAACGTGGCCAACCGCTCCTGCGAAAGCGTATCCGTCTCCTTGCGCAGCGCTGTCTGCTCGATCTCCAGGCGCATGATCTTGCGGCGCACCTCATCGATCTCGGTCGGCATGGAATCCATCTCCGTCCGGATCGTCGCGCATGCTTCGTCCACGAGGTCGATAGCCTTGTCCGGCAGGAAACGGTCCGTAATATAGCGATCCGAAAGCGACGCAGCTGCCACCAGCGCGTTGTCCATAATCTTCACGCCGTGATAGACTTCATACCGCTCCTTAAGGCCACGCAGGATCGAAATCGTGTCCTCCACCGACGGCTCCTCAACCATGACGGGCTGGAAACGCCTCTCCAGCGCAGCGTCTTTCTCGATGTATTGACGGTATTCATTCAGCGTCGTGGCACCGATACAATGCAGCTCGCCCCTCGCGAGCATCGGTTTCAGGATATTGCCGGCGTCCATGGCGCCCTGCGTCTTGCCCGCGCCGACAATCGTATGCAGCTCATCGATGAAAAGCAGGATCCTGCCGTCGGAGCTTTTGACTTCGTTCAGCACGGATTTAAGCCGCTCCTCAAACTCGCCCTGGTACTTCGCGCCGGCGATCAGCGCACCCATATCAAGCGAGAAAACCGTCTTATCCTTAAGCCCGCCGGGCACATCCCCGCGGACGATCCGCTGGGCCAGGCCCTCTACGATCGCTGTTTTGCCGACGCCCGGCTCACCGATCAGAACCGGATTGTTCTTAGTCTTACGGCTCAGGATACGGATCACGTTCCGGATCTCCTCGTCACGCCCGATGACCGGATCAAGCTTGTGATCCGCTGCCATCGCCGTCAGATCAGAGCCGTATTTCTTCAGCGCTTCATAGGTATCCTCGGGTGTATCGCTCGTAACGCGCGTATTGCCCCGCACCTCCTGCAGCACCTTCAGAAAAGCGTCCTTGCGGACGTTATAGCGGCGGAAAAGCTCCTGCAGCGCGTAGTCGTGGCTGTCGAGCATGGCAAGGAAAAGATGCTCGACCGAAATATACTCGTCATTCATCTGCTTCGCGTACTTGCCGGCGGACGTCATCAGACGGTCCGTCTCCTGCGAAATATAGATCTTGCCCGCTTCCCGGCCTGGACCTGTTACGGAGCTGATCCTTGTCAGCGCTTCCTCCGCACCGCGCTTTAAGCCTGCTGTATCGATCTGCATACGATCAAGCAGCGACGCAATCAGACTGTCCTCCTGCGTCAGCAAAGCGTACAGCAGATGCGCCGGCGCGATCTCCATATGATTATGTTCAACCGCGGCACTCTGGGCAGCCTTGATTGCTTCCATCGTTTTTACGGTAAAATTATTCTCCATAGAACTTCCTCCTCTCGCATCCTGTTCCACCTTGGATGCTGATCATACTATAGCATAGTCCACATATTTTGTCAATACTGTTATATAATTTATTTTGCAAATTATTTGAAGTAACAAAAAACCGCGGTTCTGCTTTACAGCTTCTCAAACCGCGGTATTCTTTACTCTCTGTGATCCGTGCCTTCCATATCGAGCTCTACAGCGTCATCTTCTTCGCTATAAGCATTGCCGGCGGCATCCTCTGGTTCTACTGCAGAATCCGTCGTCTTATCCGCCGATCCCGCAGCGAACTCTGCCGTCGGCTCTTCTGCCGCATCCTCCGCTGCCGATTCTGCCGGTTCTTCAGCAGTTTCCGCAGCTGTCTCCTCGCGCGAAGTATCCTGCAGCGGATCGCGTGTCAGCATGGCATAGATCAGCTTCAGCTGGCCCTGCACCGTCTCCTCGGCAAAAGTCCCGGGACCGGCAAGGACTGCGTCGCGGCCATTGACCAGCAGCGCCGCTCCAAGCTCCCGCAGCTCACCAGGCAGTCCCTCATCATGCAGCATCCGATAGACAAGATTGCTTGCTTCATAATATCGCAGATCACTGGACAGCTTCCAGTTATCATAAGTCGTTCCGTTCGTCAGACCGTACAGAGGAACCAGCAATGTCAGCAGCCGCTCATCCGCCGCGAATTCCGCGGAATACAGGCTCAGATATTTCTGAAAGCACTCCAGAAAGAACTTATACATATGGCTCCCCCCTTTCTTACGATGTGCAAATTATACGATGTTTTATGTATTTTTGCAATACATTGACAATGTACATTTTGTAAATAAAATATGACGATCTGATGATCTGACGTCTTTGCCTAGGAAATTCGCAACGAATTCTCGGATTCCCTTAAAAATATGCTTGACAAAGCCGCGTTCTCATGCTAATATAGATACGCTCTCATTTATCCGGCCCGTTGGTCAAGAGGTTAAGACATCGCCCTTTCACGGCGGTAACGGGAGTTCAATTCTCCCACGGGTCATCCGGCGTCATAGCCAAGAGGTAAGGCAGAGGTCTGCAAAACCTTTATCCCCAGTTCAAGTCTGGGTGACGCCTCTACAAGCGCTTTCTGTTATAAGACAGGAGGCGTTTTTTTATGCTCTGGCCCGGCCGGATTCCGCAAAAGCAACAGCGTGTTGCTTGTAATATATCTCTTCCTGTATTACAATCGAAGCATGGAGGTGACAATCTATGGAAACAAAAGATATACTGCATGAACTCAGGATCAAGAACGGTCTCTCCCAGGACGATCTTGCCGAAAAAGTCTATGTGACCCGTCAGGCCGTTTCCCGCTGGGAGAACGGTGAAACCGTCCCCAATACAGAAGCGCTGAAGCTGCTTTCCCGTCTTTTTGACGTCTCGATCAACACCCTGCTAGGCTCTCCCCGTCAGCTGATCTGCCAATGCTGCGGCATGCCGCTGGAGGATTCGATCATTGGCCATAACGCGGATGGTTCGTTGAATGAAGATTACTGTAAATGGTGCTACGCGGACGGTACCTACACCTACAGCAACATGGACGATCTGATCGACGTCTGCGTCGGCAACATGGCAAACGAGAATTTCACCGAGGCGCAGGCGCGGGAGTATCTGAAAAAGGTGCTGCCCACACTGGACTACTGGAAGCGGTATGAAGAACTCAGCGATCACGGGCAGTTTGAGGATTTCAAGCAGAAATTGATCGATGAGATCAATGAACTGCACATAGAGGGGATGCCGCTGGTCGAAAAGCTGAACGCGCTTGTCGGGAAATACGTGAATCTGGCTTACAGGCTGCCCGGCGGCGTGAGTGCGAAATTTCTGGACGACAATACCACGTATCTGGGCACCCAGCTCGAAGCGGAATACGGCGGAGACCGGTGTTTCGGAGTCCTTGCGAGCATGGACTTCATCCTGATCTGCACATACGGAGCCGAAGCTTCCGATCCGGAGCTCGTTCTCTATAAGAAGAGATAAGCCGGCAGTTTATCTGCTACAGAAAGGCCCCTGCGAGATAAGCTATAGAAAGGCCCCTGTGAAATGAGTTACAGAAAGGCCCCTGCGGAAACCGCAGAGGCCTGCTTTTCGTGATAAATCTATCGTTACGAATGGCTTGATCTGCCGGAAATTACATCATTCCGCCCATGCCTGCGCCAGCGGCCGGAGCTGCCGGTGTGGGCTCGGGGATGTCAGCAACGACCGCTTCGGTCGTCAGCAGGGTAGCCGCGACAGAAGTAGCGTTCTGCAGAGCGCTTCTCGTAACCTTAACAGGATCGATGATACCGGCTGCGACCATATCGACATATTCGTCGGTCAGAGCGTTGTATCCGGTGCCGGTAGGAGCTTCCTTCAGCTTGTTGACAACAACGGATCCCTCAACGCCGGCGTTCTCGACGATCTGGCGGATCGGAGCTTCCAGAGCCTTAACGATAATGCGGGCACCTGTCTTCTCATCGCCTTCAAGCGTATCCGCAACAGCCTCGGTAGCCTTGATCGCGTGGATATAAGCGCTTCCGCCGCCGCAGACGATACCTTCCTCAACAGCAGCCTTGGTAGCCGCCAGAGCATCCTCCATGCGGAGCTTCTTCTCTTTCATCTCTGCCTCGGAAGCAGCGCCGACCTTGATTACCGCAACACCGCCGGCCAGCTTTGCCAGACGCTCCTGCAGCTTCTCACGGTCAAAATCGGAAGTGGTGTCAGCGATCTGCTGACGGATCTGTGCCTCACGGCTCTTGATCATTTCCGGATCGCCCATACCGTCAACGATGATGGTGTTCTCCTTCTGAACCTTAACGGTCTTGGCATGTC
>CACZPA010000225.1 GCA_902782895.1 uncultured Eubacteriales bacterium | reverse complement strand
TACCGCAGAGCCTCGAGAAAAATATTCCGCGGACTCATCAGCGCCTGGTTAACGCTTCCCAGCGAGATCTGTGTCTCTCCCAGAAAACGCATACGCGTATCCAGCCAGATGCCCCAGACCTGTTCCTGCTCGGAAGTGCCAAGCCGTGCGCGGAAATGCTCCGCGATCACGGACGGACTGTCCAGTCGGATGCTCTCCGGCAGCCTGCCGGCGGAGATCCTGCGGGCGAGCTCTCCTACAGCGGATAGCTGCAGAGCTTTCACCTTGCCGATCCCTTCATAACGGGCAAGTTCCTGCGGAGACAGCGAGAACAGGCTGCGCAGCGCGGTCGATTCCTCGGATCCCGCCGCATGCAGCAGCCGTTCACTCATTTGCAGCGCGGTTTCTCCGACACGTCCGGATCGCAGCAGTACCGCGACAAGCTCCGTGTCGGACAGGACACTGCTCCCCTTCTCCCACATCCGCTCATACGGACGCGCTTCCGGGGGCAGATCCTTCATTGTGTAAGCGTTTCTTTCTGTTTCCATAATACTCCCTTCCGGGAGATCAGGAGTGTCTTAAATAAAACGATGAATCAGAAGTGAAATAATCAGACCGATAATCGAACCGATCGTGATCCGGAAACGCAGTCCGATCGTAAACGCGACGAATCCGAGATCCAGATCCAGCGGCCCCAGCTTGAAATCCGCTCCAAACGCGAGCCATTTGAATCCTTCCAGGGATCCGAGCGTTTCCGCAAGGAAAAGTCCCAGAACATATCCGATCAGTACGAAAAGCAGATAGAACCAGAAACTATTGTGTTTGGTATGTGCCATCGCGGTTAATCCTCTCTATATCTGTTAATCCGCGGCAGTTTCGGATTCGGCTCCGACCATATGGATAACCTTGGCCGGGCACTTGGCGATACAGGCACCGCAGGCAACACACTTGGAAGGATCGATACGTGCTACATTGCCTTCCATATAGATCGCCTTCTCAGGACAGGTACGGACGCAAAGCGTGCATCCGAGACACCCGGCTTCGCAGACGAGACGTACATCTCTGCCTCTGTCCTGACCGGAGCACTGTACGCGTACTTTCATGGACTTCGGAATAATCTTGATGATATTCTTCGGGCAGACAGCAGCACACGCGCCGCAGCCAACGCACTTATCTTCGTCCACATGCGCCAGACGGTTCTCTACATGAATCGCGTCGAACTTGCAGGCCGTTACGCAGGTGCCGAAGCCGACACATCCATAGGGGCAGGACTTGGGACCCGATCCGGGCACCATGGATGCCTCCAGACAATGCTGTACGCCATCATAGCGCATTTTATCCTGCGCATGGGAGGTATCTCCGGAGCACATGACAAACGCGACTTTCTTTTCAAACGTATCCTGTTCTACGCCCATAATGCCGGCAATCGTACGGGATACAGGCTCTCCGCCGACCACGCAGCTTGTCAGCGGCGCCTTGCCTTCCAGAACCGCTTTGGCATACGCGTCGCAGCCTGCATAGCCGCATCCGCCGCAGTTCGCGCCGGGCAGCGATTCACGGATCTGTGTGAATTTGGGATCCTGTGGTACTTCGAATCTCTTGGCGACTAAGCCTATAGCCAGACCCAGAAGAATACCCAGGCCTGCCAGCAGCAGAAAAGGTGTCAGAATTTCCATGGAATACCCTCCTTAAATCAGGCCCTTGAAGCCGAAGAAAGCAATGGCCATCAGTCCCGCGGAGATCATGGCGATCGGGAAACCTTCCATAGCGCGGAGAATGCGGTTGTCCGCGATCCTCTCCCGCACGCCCGCGAAAAGCGTGATTCCAAGCGCAAAACCGGCGGAAGCCGCGAATCCGTTGACGACGGACTCGATCAGGTTATAGCCTTCCTGCATGTTCAGAACCGCGACACCGAGAACGGCGCAGTTGGTCGTGATCAGCGGCAGGTATACACCCAGCGCGGAATACAGCGTAGGACTTACCTTCTGGATGACCATCTCGAGCATCTGTACAAGCGCCGCGATCACAAGGATGAAAGCGATATTATACAGATATTCCACATGGAGCGGCACCAGCAGGAACGTATAGATCATATACGTAAACGCGGAGGAAATCGTGATGACAAAGATGACAGCCAGTCCCATGCCCATCGCGGTATCCGTACGCTTGGATACGCCGAGGAACGGACAGATTCCGAGAAACCGGGAGAGAACGAAGTTGTTGACCAGCATCGAGCTGATCAGAATAATCAGAAGATTCATGCTTTACTCTCCTTCCTGGGTCTGGATTTGAGATGCGTGAAAACGGCAAGCAGAATTCCGAGAACGATGAATCCGCCCGGCGCCATGATCATGATGATGGCAGGAATATTCTCCGGGAGAATCTGCAGTCCAAAGATGCTGCCTGCGCCGAGAAATTCACGGATCGCGCCGAGGATCGTAAGAGCAAGGGTGAATCCAAGACCGTTGCCGAGTCCGTCAAAAAGCGCGGAGACCGGATCGTTTTTGGAAGCATATGCCTCTGCTCTTCCCAGAATGATGCAGTTAACAACGATCAGAGGGATATAAAGGCCAAGAGCCTTATACAGCGAATCATAGAAGAATGCCTGCAGGAATAGATCCACGACCGTAACAAACGCGGCGATAATACCGATATACGCCGGGATACGGATCTTGTTGGGAATCACGTTGCGCAGCAGAGAAATCAGAAGGTTGGAACACATCAGAACGACCGTAACGGAGAGGCCCATGCCGATTCCGTTGATAGCGGCTGTCGAAGTCGCGAGCGTCGGACACATACCGAGAACCTGTACGAAGACCGGGTTCTCATCCAGGATTCCGCGCTTCAGTCCGGCTGTCAGTTTGGACATCTTCAGTTCCCTCCTTTCAGAACGTCTGCATAATAGGCAAGCGCGGCATTCACGCAGCCGGTTACGCAGCGGGATGTAATGGTCGCTCCGGAAAGCGCGGCGATCTCTCCGGCTTTGGCGTCACCTTTTACAACGGTGAGCTGGCCGGTCGCGCCGGTGAACTGTCCCCGGAAGGAATCATTTGTCGCGTTCGCGCCAAGACCGGGCGTCTCGGAGTGATCGACGATCTCGATACCGCTAACGGCACCGGAAGCATCCAGACCAACGGCTACGATTACGGTTCCGCCATAGCCCTTGCCGGAAACCTGCAGACAGTAGCCGGAATTACCGGCCTTATAAGCTGCCAGTACATTAGCCGCGTATTCCTCGGGGACGGCAACCTCCTCCAGAGCGGAAACATCCGCTTCGGCCGGAAGAACCTTCGCGTAAGCGGCCTTATTGGCGGCTTCTTTGGCAAGAGCGATTCTGTCCTTGGTCAGCGAATACGCTCCGCCGAGGATCAGACCGATGAGTCCCGCGATCAGCAGAAGAATCAGTCCAAGCTTCAGAGGAGACGATACATCGCGCAGTGTTTTCTTATTATCCGTACTCATTTGGATGTCTTCACCTCCCCGTAGATTCTGGGCAGTGTCACCTTATCGATGAACGGCACGATAATGTTCATCAGCAGGATCGAGAAGGAAACGCCTTCAGGATAACCGCCGAAGCAGCGGATGATGGATGTGATCAGGCCGCAGCCGATTCCCATGAAGAAACGTCCCTTATGGGTCATGGGCGTGGTCGTGTAGTCGGTAGCCATGAAGAACGCGCCGAGCATCAGTCCGCCGGTCAGGATCTCATAGAGACCATTGCGTCCGAATACATATCCGAGCACCAGAACGGTCAGAATATAAGTTACGGGAACGATCCAGTCGATGATGCCGCGGATGATCAGATAAAGCCCTCCGAGGATCAGCAGCAGCGCGGATGTTTCGCCGATACAGCCGGAGATATTGCCCAGGAAACAATCCAGAAGCGAAGGCAGCTGCCCTTCTCCGGTCTTTAAGATCGTCAGAGGCGTCGCGGAGCTGACACCGTGGATCGCGAAAGAAGTCATCGCGGAAGACCAGGATACCAGCATGAAGCAGCGCGCCGTCAGCGCGGGGTTCATGAAGTTCTCACCGATTCCGCCGAAGATCTGTTTGACGATGATGATCGCGAACGCGGATCCGACGATCGCCATCCAGATCGGAATATCCGGCGGCAGGTTCATCGCGAGCAGCATTCCGGTAACCATAGCGCTGCAGTCCTTGATGGTGATATCCTGATGCGTAAGCTTCTGCCAGACCCACTCCGCCAGGACCGCGCTGCCCATGCAGCAGGCATAGACAAGAAGGACGCGGGGGCCGAAATGGAATACCGAGAAAACAGCGGCAGGCAGGAGCGCCAGCATGACCTCCAGCATAATGGAAGTCGTAGTCTGTTTGGAACGGATATGAGGAGATACCGACAGATGATATAAGGTCTTTTCCTGTACGTCAGCCATGGGGTCCTCACTTTCCGGCAGCGGGTGCTGCCTTCTCCTGAGCGGCCTGAGCGGCTGCCTGCGCGGCAGCGCGTTTCTTCCTGCGCTCATCGGAGATGATCTTCTTACCGGCCTTGAACGTCTGCGTCAGATGGCGCTTGGCCGGGCATACAAACGCGCAGGAACCGCATTCAATGCAGTCCATGCCGTGGAACTTCTCAAACTGCTCCCATTCGCGGTTGAGCGCGTAACGGTTGAGCATCATGGGCATCAGATGAATCGGACAGGCCGCGACACAGCGTCCGCAGCGGATGCACGGAGACTCCTGACCGGAGAAATCCTGCTCCGGAGTGAACAGCAGAATGCCGGACGTACTCTTGGTAACGGGGATATCCAGGCTGACCTGTGCGAAGCCCATCATCGGCCCGCCGGCGATAATCTTGGAAAGCTCTCCGGTAATGCCGCCGGCTGCTTCCACCAGCTCCCGGACGGAAGTACCGATCCTGACCTTAAAGGTATGGGAATGTGCGATAGCGCCGCCGGCGATCGTGACGATACGGCGCATCAGAGGACGTCCCTCCAGGATAGCTCGGTAGATAGCAACGATCGTGTCTGCGTTATGAACGATACAGCCTACGTCAGCAGGCAGTCCTCCCGACGGAACCTCTCTGCCGAGGATCGCGTCGGTCAGC
>CACZPA010000224.1 GCA_902782895.1 uncultured Eubacteriales bacterium | reverse complement strand
TATGCGGTTAAGACGCGCAAGCAGCTGACGTCCGCGAACGCGAAGGCCGTTGTGGAAGGTGCCGGCCGCGGCTATTCGCAGCTGGTTTATGAAGAAGGAACCGGCAGGCTGCTTGGCGCGCATCTTCTGTGCCCGCATGCTTCCGAGATGATCGGTCCGCTTGGAGTCCTGATCGGCGCGCACGGCACGATTGAGGATCTGGACCGCACGGTCTTCCCGCACCCGACAGTCAGCGAGATCCTGCCGCTATGAAGAAACTCTTATTGATCGCGACGGGCGGTACGATCGCGTCCCGCTATACGGATCAGGGACTGAGCCCTTCGATCCCCGCGCAGGAGCTGATACAGTATATTCCGGAGACGGCTGCGTTTTGTTCGATCGATACCTGCGAGCCGTTCCTGCTGGATTCAACGAATGTCGGGCCGCAGCAGTGGCTTGCGATTGCCCGGATCATCGGCGAAAAATACTACCAGTATGACGGGTTCGTGATCTGCCACGGGACGGATACGCTGGCCTATACGGCCGCCGCGCTGTCCTACCTGATCCAGAACAATAAAAAGCCTGTTGTCCTGACCGGTTCGCAGAAACCGATCGATCTGCCGGTGACGGATGCCCGGACCAATCTCGCGGACAGCTGCCGTTTCGCTTGCGACGACAGAGCCTGGGGCGTCACGGTGGTCTTCGGTGGGCAAGCGATCGCCGGAACACGCGCCAAAAAAGAATACTCCAAGAGCTATAACGCTTTTTCCAGCATCAATTTCCCGCCGATCGCGACGCTGCAGGATGACCGGACGGCGTTCTATGTGGACGACAAAAGCCGGATTCCAGGGGATTTCCGCGTTTACAACGAGCTGGACACGAATGTTTTCCTGCATAAGCTGATCCCGGGCGGGGACGGTTCAGTGCTGGAGAGGATGCGCGAAAGCACGGACGCGCTAGTGATCGAATCCTTCGGCGTCGGCGGCATCCCCGCGCGGTCAGGCTATTATGAAGCGATTCGGCGATACATCGAGGAAGGACGGCAGGTCATCATGTCGACGCAGGTCGTGCATGAGGGCAGCGACATGGCTGTCTACGAGGTCGGCAAGATCATGAAGACGGATTTTGATCTGATGGAATCCTATGACATGACGCTCGAGGCCTGTATTACCAAGACGATGTGGGCACTCGCGCAGACCAAGGACCCGGCGGATTTCCGCAGACTGTTCTATACGCCGGTCGGGCATGACATCCTCTTTGGGCCCCTGTAAAGCTGGACAGCGGATTAATAACGGATAATATCAGGAATAATATCGGATATTAGCAGGAGCGTATTGACAAAAAGCTGTCCGGGCATTAGAATATAACATACTGGGTCGCTAGGAATATCGGCTGCCTTGATCCAGGGAAAAGATAATGGCCGATGCAGGTTTTCTTTATTATTTTATCTTGAAAGGGGAACACACTATGAAAAAGAGGATTCTTGCGGTTCTGCTGAGTCTGATGACTTTTGCGCTGGCGCTTTCCGGCTGCTCAGGCAAGAAAGAAGCTGCTGAGAAGACGCTGCTCGAGCAGATCAAAGAGCGGGGATATCTTGCGGTCGGTACGGAAGGTACCTGGAGCCCGTATACCTATCATGATGAGAACGACAACCTGGTTGGCTTCGAGGTAGAGGTCGCTAAGGTTATCGCGGACTATCTCGGTGTTGAGGTCCGTTATACCGAGACCGTCTGGAGCTCTATTTTCGCGGCGCTCGACGCGGGACAGATCGATATTATCGTAAATGCCGTTACACCGACAGAAGATCGCAAGGAGAAATATGATTTCTCGGATGCCTACAACTATTCCCAGTACGGAATGCTGGTGCTTGCCAACAACGACGAGATCAATTCTCTGGAGGATGTAAAGGGCAAGATCGCTTCCAACAATCCGACAAGCACGATCGGTGTCTTCGCGGAAGAGGCGGGATGCGTATTTGACGATGTTGAGGAAGCCGCGCAGGCGATCAGCGAGGTCCTGAACGGACGCGCTGACGTTACCTTCAATACAATGGCTTCTCTGGCGGATTATCTGAAGCAGCATCCAGAGCAGAAGGAGACGCTCAAGCTGATCGCGGTCTCCGACCCGGAGCCGACCGAGTATATCCCGGTTGTCAAGGGCAATGAGGACCTTGTAAAGGCGATCAACGAAGCGCTTGCCAAAGCAAGAGAAGACGGCACGCTGAGCGCGATTTCCATCAAATATTTCGACGTCGATACAACACAGGGCTGATCCTGAAAGATAATAACGGAGTATACAGGGTTTTATGAGTGAAAGAATAATCCAGGAACTGATCGATTCCTTCGGCAGGCTGCTGATGGCCGGTCTGAAGGTGACGCTGCCCTTGACAGCGTTATCGTTCTCGACAGGAATCATCATCGCCCTGTTTGTGGCATTAATGCAGATTGCGAAGGTTCCTGTCATGAAAAGGCTGGTCAGGGTCTACGTGTGGATCATCCGCTGCACACCGATGATCGTTCAGCTTTTTGTGGTCTATTTCGGCTTGCCGAATATCGGAATCAAGTTTTCGCCGTTTGTCAGCGCCTGGATTGTACTTTCTCTGAGCAT
>CACZPA010000223.1 GCA_902782895.1 uncultured Eubacteriales bacterium | reverse complement strand
GAATCCTCCAAACCGGAGACGGTCGTATCCAATAAGATTCAGGGTTATTACGAGACCGTTCTTTTCGAGGTAGAAGGAGAATCCATCAGCGGAGAGGATCTGAAAGAAGTTGAGCTGTACTATATGCTCGCGCTGGAGGACGGCGGAACGGGATATTTTGTTCTTTTTGGGCAGAACTCCGGTGTCCATCTGGTATGGGACGAAAAGACGATCGACATGGGCGTGCTCTTTATGGAGTATACTTTTGACGGGACAGATCTGAAAGCGCATATGACAAGCGGCGCTGAAGAAATCGGAGATTTCACGTTCCATAAGATTTCCGACGAGATTCCGGCAGCTCCCGGCAATTTACTGAATTATCTGGAAAATACTTCCGGGAACGAAACGCAAACGATGGCGGATCTTCCGGAATTCCTGCAGATCACGAATCCTTCTCCGACAGCGCCTACAGGAGGATATGTTGTTACGACATATTATATCGACGGAGAGGAGTACTTGCCGGATGGCAATGGCATCATCTTCTATGAGAACGGGAAGGCAGAGCTGAATTTCACCGGAGAGAAAGAGACTACGGACTGGACTTATGTGGATGGGGTTCTGTCCATCCAGGCCTCGGACGGCGTCTATAAAGGCACCTTAACCGTGGATGGAGATCTGCGGCTCGCGGATTCGTATTTCGACAACTACTATTACACAATGGAACCGGGAATGCCGAATTTCGCACAGCAAGGCGCGGAAGCGGATCCGGTTGACGCGGTTGTGCCTTTTATCGGAGAGTATCAGGGATTCCTGCATGTTTATAATACAGTAGGATTCGGCGGCTATATGGAAGACGGGCTCGAGACGATTTCCCCGTTCTTCGCGCGGATCGGTGTAAATGCCGATGGAACGCCTTTTGTCGGATTCCAGGCATTCTACGACGCGGTTCATGCGTTTACGCCGATGGAAGCAGCGTATGTCCCCGAGGATGAGGCGATTTCCGTAAAGGGACAGTTCCTGGGCATTCCGTTTGAAAAAGAATTCACACGCCCGCAGGAGGACGGATCCTACAGAATCATCGGAACCAATACAGACGGCAAGATCAGCTATGATTATGAGATTTTCATGAAACCGCTCGACGCGGACTGGACAGTCGAAGAAGTTCTGACATACACAGACGGCAAAAAGGATCAGAACGCAGAGAATTACATCGTTGAACTGTCTATGTTCAAGGGCGATGACCTGGAGGCGCGGCTCAAAGAATACGCGGCAGTGCTGGATCCGGACGGAGAGGTTGACCTCTCGATGTTCGAATTCGACAAAAACGTATATAACGCGGAGATGAACGGCGGAGGACCGGACACGCTGAAAGTGCAGTATCTGGATGATGAGCAGACACTCTGCTGGATGTATGACGCAGCCATCTTCCAGGAAAGCGACAATCCGGAATCCGGCGAGAGACTCGTATCAACGGATGGCAATGTCTTCGTATCCGTTGAGTACGCGACAGCGGTGACAGATTTTACGGAGTATACAGAACGGCTGAAGATGGAGGAAGCTACCGGCAACATTGAGAACCTGAAGATCGAAGAGCTCAAAATCGGGCTATATGACGTAACGAAGTGCTATTACCGCATTTCTGATGTAGGTCTTGAAGGCGTGGATTATCTGGTGGTTCTGGACGAAAAAATGGCGCACGGGTATTATGGCGTCGATGTTATCGTCTATGATGAGCTGCAGCGGCCTGAACGGGTAGACAATGATGTAATTCGCGGCTTGATCGCGTCCCTGCAGCTGAATTAATCGTCAGCCGTAAATGTGAGCGGGCATATAATGGTAAGTATACAATAAAAAACCGTCCCGTATGGACCGGCAGCAATATCTTGATATGCTCATCTGCCGCAACCAACAGGGACGGTTTTGCTTTTCAAACTCTTAATGCCGGCCCAAACCAATCAGCTCATAAACCTGTCGATGATCTCCGCGATCGCATCGTGGTCACAGTCTGCCTGCGTAATAAAGGAAGACTGGGCCTTGACCGCGTCCGTGGCGTTTGCGACCGCGCAGCCGATGCCGCAGGCAGTGATCATGGACAGATCATTCTCCGAATCTCCGGCAGCCAGGGTGTTTTCCTCCGGAATCTGCAGCAGATCACGCAGGTAACGCACAGCGGAACCCTTGGAATTGCCGGTATGAACGCACTCCAGATAATAGGGGTTCGAGAAGAAGATCTCAACCTGACCTTCTGTCCAGGGCTTCTGCGCCTCACGGAAGGCTTCAAGCTTCGCGTGATCGTCAAGGTCCAGGATCAGAACTTTGATCGGCTCCTGCTCCAGCCCCTTCGGGAGATCCGGCATGACACGGACCGGGAGAGGCGTGCGCGCGACATAATACTCGGTTTCGCGGTTCATCTCACGGACAAGCAGATGCGTATCATCGTAAGTCTGGCAATGCAGACCCCAGCGGGCCGCTTCTTCAAACAGCTTCGCTGTCTCCGTCATCGTGACCGGCTGATAATACAGATTCCTGCGGTTATACGGATCATAGATCTGGGCGCCGTTTGCAGAGACAACATAACAGCCTTCGCGGTCGAGCTGCAGCTCCTCAATGTATTTCACATAGCCGCAAAGCGGGCGGCCGGAGCACAGAACGACCAGATTGCCGGCTTCCACGGTCCGGCGGATCGCGTCATGATTACCGCGCGTGATTTCTTTTTTGCGGTTCAGAAGAGTATCGTCGAGATCGACGAAAAGCATTTTACGTCCAGGCTGCATGTTCAGATTCCTCCTAAAAATCAATACATATATCATGACAGATACAGCCCGGGAACCGCGAGGATCCCCGGGCCGTAGTTTTTATGGTTCGCAGCGGCGGAAGTCGGGACTGCCCGCAGCCGCAAGATCAGATCTTAGTCCAGATAGTTCTTCAGAGTGCTGCGGATCGCGCCGGGGCCGGCGATTTCTTCCGTAAACATCTTTTCGATCTTCTCGCCAAGACCTACGGAATACAGATCCACACCGAAGATCTCCGCGTTGGAGAGGATCGGCTTGAGCGCGCCCTTGGCCGTCTCAGGCTGTCCGACGACGACGTTCTTCAGGTAATCCTGAAGCTGTGCGATCATCGGGTCCGGAGAAACATCCATCTTCTCACCCTTGTCATCTACACCGAGCAGATAACGGCACCATCCGGCGATTGCCAGAGGAATGCAGGTCAGCTTGGAAGGATCACGGTCCGGATCAGCGGCATAAGCCTTGATGGTCTCGCCGTAACGGATGCCAACCTTCTGAGAAGTATCGGTAGCGATACGCTGCGGGGTATCCGGAATATACGGATTCGGCAGACGCTCGTCCAGAACCTCATGAATGAAATCCATCGGGCTCAGAATCTTAGGATCGGTAACAACCGGCATTCCCTCGTCATAGCCAAGACGGGAGACCAGCTTCGGCAGCTCGGAATCCTTCATCTCGGAAGCGATCGTGTCATAGCCCAGCAGGCATCCGTAAACAGCAAGTGCGGTATGCAGCGGGTTCAGGCAGGTCGTAACCTTCATGCGCTCGGACTGGTTAACGGTGTCGCGGTCGGTCAGGAAGATACCGGAAGCCTCATCCAGCTGCGGACGGCCGTTCGGGAAACGGTCCTCGATGACCAGATAATGCGGAACCTCGGCGTTAACGAACGGAGCGATATAGGTATGCTTGGAGGTGATAACCGGAGCCATCTCCTCGAATCCAAGAGCCTCCAGATCCTTCTGAACGCTGTCGGCCGGACGAGGAGTGATACGGTCGATCATGGACCACGGGAAGGTAACTGCCTTCTCACTGTCGATGTACTCGATGAAGTCCTCGCCGACGAAACCGCGCTTGCACCATTCCTTAGCCATGGTGACAACGCCGGCCTTCAGCTTTTCGCCGTTGTGAGAGCAGTTATCCATGGAGACAACAGCCAGAGGATAGCGGCCTGCCTGGAAACGCTCATACAGCATTGCGGCAACAACGCTCATCGCGTGATGCGGAGTAGCGGGGCCGGCTTCGATATCGGCCAGAGCCAGGCGGCTGAAATTGCCGTCAAGACCGGTCAGAGAGTAGCCTTTTTCCGTGATGGTGAAGCTGATCATCTGCAGGGAAGGATTGCGGAAGATCGCCTTCAGCTTGCCGAACTGCTCAGCGTCGGTGCAATCAGCCTTAACGCCGTCAGTAATGGAAGCGATAACGCTCTTGTCCAGCGTTCCGTCCGGATGCATCTCGACCAGAAGGGTCAGATTGTCAAAAGGTCTGTAGATCTTGTCGATAACTTCGAAATCGAAAGTCTCGGCAGCGACGATACCGGCCTTCTGCTTGCCGTCATTCAGCAGCTGCTGCTGAATCTGCGCGATAAAGCCGCGGAAAATATTGCCCGCGCCGAAATGTACCCATACGGGATTCTTCTCGGTCTCGGCCTTTACAGCCTCGATGTCGAATTTCGGAAGAACAACACCGGCCTGCTCCCACGCAGCAGCATTCTTAATGGAACTAAGGGATAATTTCATATTATCAGTCTCCTGTCTTTTGTATCAGAGCCCGGGGACCGGCGACCGGACGCGCCGATGCCGGCCTTGAGCTCCTCGTTTCGTATTATTCCTGGAACTTCTCGCGGTTGATCCACAGACCGAGAGCCGGATTCGGGATAAAGTAGATCTCTTCGCCGTCCGGCAGGGTGTTGTAACCGTAGGTCAGTTTCTCAGGATCATAGCGCTTAACCATCTCGTCATAGCTGGCAGGCTGGAAGCCAACGCCGGCGATCTCTTCCTGCGTGATATCACGAACCGCATAGGTGATCGTGAAACGTCCGTCGGAGGATCCGTGGATCATGTGCGCCGCGGCGCCCATGTTGTCACGGAGATCCTGGTTCTCGGGCTTGCGGAATTCTTCCAGAGTCTTCAGACGTCCGCGATAGCCGTACTTGCGGATCAGTCCGTCAACGGTCATATCCTCGCCGAAACGCTCAACGCCCGGCGCGAGGATGATCAGCTCGCCGCCGTCCGCCATCGCCATACGGGTACGGTAGACAGCCTTGTTGCCAAGCCATGTGCTGTGGAATTCCTTCGGCGTCAGATAAACGACGCATTTCTTGAGACCGTGGTCGACGAAGTCGATGTTCTTCTCCTGCGCCAGCGCGACAGCCTTCTCCAGGCCTTCACGCTCTTCGGAGATGAACAGGCCGTGCATCCGGATCTCATCATTGGGAGCCGTCGTAACGGTCAGCGCGAAGAGGATCGGACGGTCAGCCAGGCAATGGGTCAGACCATAATCGAAGATCTTGCGGACCGGCGTATAATCCTTGCCCATCATACGCTCCATGCCGTAAACGGCACCGACCATATGGGAGGAGTTGATCATGCTGGAGCCGCCGCAGCCAACGAAAAGGTTCTTGGCGTGGTTGGCCATACCGACGACTTCGTGCGGCACGACCTGGCCGATCGAGATGATCAGATCATACTTCGGATCCAGCAGACGGCGGTCGATTTCCACATCGATCGGATCCGTCCACAGACCTTCGGTAATCTCGGAGATGTAATCCGCGGGTACAACGCCGACCTTGTCGACGTCGGTACGCCAGTTGTGTACGAAGAAATGATCCAGAGGAATGTCTCCGTACATGGATTTGATCTCTGCTTCCGTCATCGCGACATGCGTGCCGAGCGCCGGCAGAACGTCGGCCTCAACGCCCATGTCCTTCAGCAGATGATAATAGGTATTGGTGATCAGTCCGGACCCGGAGTAGAAGCGGGTATAATCCGGAGGAATCAGCAGTACGCGGTGCAGCTTCTCCCCGTGCAGAGCAGATCCCTTAAAGATCTGCCCGTTCAGGGATTCAGCCAGCGCCGCCCGGACTTCCTGATCGGTCAG
>CACZPA010000222.1 GCA_902782895.1 uncultured Eubacteriales bacterium | reverse complement strand
TTATCTCTTAACGCGCGCGTTGCCGTTGTAGATATTCCAAACCTGCTCCTCGGAAGAAGGTGAACCATAGTCGTTCAGAGTGGTCGGTACCAGAGCGCCGGTAGCCCATCCGAACTGCATGCACTTCTCAGGCTCCCATCCCTTCAGAACACCGTACAGCAGTCCGCCGGAGAATCCGTCGCCGCCGCCGATACGGTCCAGGATCGGAATGCTGCGCTGATCTTCTACGTAGAACTTGCCGTCAGCCTCAAGGATTGCTCCCCACAGGTTGTCGTTCGCGTTGGTAACGGTACGGAGCGTGGTCGCGAACATCTGGGTGTTCGTGAACTTCTCCTTGGCTGCCAGGATCATGCCCTTGAAGCCTTCGATCTTGGACTGAATGTCCTTGCCGCCGGCTTCCGGTCCCTGCAGGCCCAGGCAAAGCTGGAAATCTTCCTCGTTGCCGATCAGAATGTCGGACATGGAAGCGATCTCGGTGAAGATCTGACGAAGCTCTTCCTCTCTGCCCTTCCAGAAGGTCGCGCGGAAGTTCAGGTCGAAGGAAACCAGTGTGCCGTACTGCTTGGCAGCCTTAGCGAGCTCCAGACAGAACTTGCTGGTGTCTTCGGACAGAGCGGCTACCAGACCGGAAAGGTGCAGAATCGCGACGCCTTCCTGTCCGAAAATACGCTCGATATCGAATTCCTTGATGTTAAGGGTACGTCCGACTTCACCGGCACGGTCGTTCGTTACAACCGCTCCGCGTACGCCGAAACCGGAATCAGCGATGTTGAACTGATGACGGTATCCCCAGGGGCCGCCGGTAGGAACTTCCGCTCCCTCGTAGTCGATGTTGCGGCTGCGAAGTTCATTCTTGATAAAGGTCGCGATGGCGTTGTCCTTGACGAACTTGGTCAGAACGAGGCCCTTATATCCAAGAGAAGAGGAAATGTTGACAACATTGCTCTCCGCGGAGGTCGCCTGCATATAGAACAGATGGCTGTTCTCAACGGGCATGCGGTTCAGAGGGGTAATGCGTACGCCCATGGAAGTCGGGCATGCAATGCCGTACTTGAAGTTCTCTTTAACTTTCAGACTCATGGTAATTCTCCTTTATGTCAGATATTTACGTTGCTAACAAGACTGCAGAGCCGGACACAGCTGTCCGGCCCTGCAGCGGATGTACAATTAAGCGATATAGGTCTCGGAATGGGTGTCACCGCCGCGTCCGGTCCAGTTGGTGTGGAAGAACTCACCGCGAGGAGTATCCAGACGCTCGTAGGTATGCGCTCCGAAGTAGTCACGCTGAGCCTGCAGCAGGTTAGCGGGCAGCTTCTCGGAGGTATATCCGTCGAAGTAAGACAGAGCGGAAGACAGAGCCGGGATCGGGATGCCGGCCAGAGTAGCGGTAGCGACAACCTGTCTCCAGGACTCTACGCAGTTCTTGATCGTCTCTTTGAAGAACGGGTCAAGCAGCAGGTTGGAAAGCTCCGGATTGTTGTCGTAAGCTTCTTTGATCTTGCCAAGGAACGTGCTGCGGATGATGCAGCCGCCTCTCCACATCAGCGCGATTCCGCCGTAGTTGAGGTTCCAGTTGTAGGTCTTGGCAGCTGTGCGCATCAGAGTGTAGCCCTGAGCGTAGGAGATGATCTTGGAAGCGAACAGAGCCTTGCGCATCTGTTCGATGAACTCTTCCTTGTTGCCCTGGAAAGCAGGGATCTCTCTCGGATAAGCCTTAGCGGCTTCAACACGGTCGTCCTTCATAGCGGACAGGCAGCGTGCGAAAACAGCCTCGCCGATCAGTGTCAGCGGAACGCCCTCTTCCAGAGCGGAGATGCCGGTCCACTTACCGGTACCCTTCTGTCCGGCGGTGTCCAGAATCTTCTCTACCAGAGCGGAACCGTCCTCATCCTTGTAAGCCAGGATGTCGCCGGTGATCTCGATCAGATAGCTGTCAAGCTCGGTCTTGTTCCACGCCTTGAAGATCTCGCTCATCTCGTCGTCGGACAGACCCAGCAGATAACGCATCATCTGATAGCACTCGCAGATCAGCTCCATGTCGCCGTACTCGATGCCGTTGTGAACCATCTTTACAAAATGTCCTGCGCCGTTCTCGCCGACCCAGTCACAGCAGGGCTCGCCGGACTCAACATGCGCGCAGATCTTCTGGAAGATCGGCTTAACAGCTTCCCATGCCGCCGGAGATCCGCCGGGCATCAGAGAAGGTCCGTTGAGCGCGCCTTCCTCACCGCCGGAAACACCCGTGCCGATGTACAGCTTGCCGGCTGCCTCGACGTAAGCGGTACGACGGATGGTGTCGCCATAGTTGGAGTTTCCGCCGTCGATGATGATGTCGCCGTCATCCAGCAGCGGAAGCAGTGTATCGATCATGCTGTCGACAGCGGCGCCGGCCTTGACCATCATCATGACCTTACGCGGCTTTGCCAGATTGTCGACCAGTTCTTCCAGAGAATGGGTTCCGATAATGTTCTTGCCCTTTGCACGGCCTTCTACGAATTTGTCAACCTTGGATGTGGTACGGTTGAAAACCGCTACCGTGAAGCCCTTGGACTCCATGTTCATGACAAGGTTCTCGCCCATAACGGCTAATCCGATAAGGCCAATGTCTGCTTTGCCCATAATGTTTAAATCCCCCTTGGTGATATTTTATTTACAGACTCTCAGTTCTGAAAGCCCTTGTAAACTTCCTGCAGATGACGTCCGATATGCTCGTCCAGACGAACCGCGTACTCCTCGGCGTATTTGCGCCACGCGGAGAACAGACGGTCACGGAATACGAAGGTTCCGTCAGCATTCTTAACGGTCAGGATCAGACCGTAGGTAATGTGGATCAGCTGTCTTGCATCGTTCTGCTTGAACAGATCGGGCAGCTGCTCATCCGTCAGCGTATCGAGCGCCGGGATCTTGGTCAGATCCGTGGTAACGTGATAGTACTTGCTCGCCTCGGTGAAAGCCTCCTCCAGAGCGTACTTGTGTACTTCGCGGTACAGCTTGGGATCATGCTCCGCGATGATCTGCATCGCGACCAGCCAGTTGGTGCCAGCGGTCTTCAGATGGAAATGTCCGCCGGTCAGACGGCCAATGCTCGGGAATACGGAGAACTTATCGGAACCGGAGTGAACGGAGATCTTGTAGCCAAGCTTGTCCGCGATCGCCGCGTGAACGGCGAAGTCCGCGTCAAAGGACTCAACCGTACCGATGTAGTCGATACCCTTCTGGAACTCGCCGACAAAACGGGGAGCCAGGGTCGTGAGCTTAACGCCGCGGCGCAGCAGCTCGGAAGCTACAAAATAGTGCTGATAAGGCTCGGTAACGGATTCGGTCTCGTCGATGGACATCTCGAGCTCAGGTCCGTTCTCCTTGCCTTCGAAATACTTGTTCCAGACCTCAACGGTATAATCGATCGCTTCGCTGTAGATCAGGACCGTGCGCTTGAAATCAGCCTCGGAGAAGACGATCTTGTGGCCGCCTACGTCGAAGGTCTTGCCCATGTACAGTGCTTCCAGCTCCGGATGCGGTGTATAGCGGGCAGCAACCTCTTCGTCAGAGATCTTGGCCGCGTCATTGTGGATATGCTCGCTGCAGTCCAGCGTGATCATGGTATAGCCATATTTCAGTGCGTATTCGATCTCGTCGAAAGTCTTCAGATGGTCGCCGTCAGCGCCCCACGGACGGGTGAATCCTTCACGGAAAACGCCCCATGTCGCCGCGTCCATAACGTCGCCGAAGGTACGGTTTGTCAGGTTGAGCTCGCGGATGCTCTGCTGCGCGAAGATCGGGAAAGCGTCGAATCTCTTGAACACACGGATGTGTCCCGGAGTCGCAAGTCCCAGGCGGTCGCCGACGCCGACGGTTCTCTTCTCATGCAGAACCTTGGAAGGCGCGGTGAAGGGGAACATCTTGCGGAGCGCGTCCGCGTTCTCATGCTCGAGCTCGCAGCAGACGTAAGGAACGTCACCGGCTGTCAGGGCTGTGCCCTTGAAGCAGGCAGCGGCCGGACCCGCGGCGACAAGAACGTCCTTGTCACCAACGTCGGCAATAAATACACAACTGTCATTCTCTTCATGAAGAGAGGCGGGATAGATCTTAAACGCACTCTTCACAGTGCTGAAATCGCTCATTGTACGAATCAATCCTCCTTTGTGCATAGAAATAAAACAGTTTTTCTGATAGTGCATCTGACTTCTTTTATTATAATGGATAAGAGGCAGAAAATCAACCGAAAACAACAAAAAAATCCCCGTTCGTATTCTTGACAGAGGGGGACGGCTCAGCATATAATACCTCATAAATTTTTAAAGGAAAGAGGAGAGGCTGTATTCATGGAAAACGAAAAGATCCTTGTTCTCGATTTCGGGGGCCAGTACAATCAGCTGATCGCGCGGCGCGTCCGCGACGAGCATGTCTACGCGCAGATTCTGCCGTATACGACGCCGTTTGAGGAGATCAAAGCCGGCCGGTACAAAGGCATTATCTTTACCGGCGGGCCCAACAGTGTATACGAAGAGGCTTCTCCGCATTATACGCCGGAGATTCTGGATCTCGGGATACCGGTCCTGGGTATCTGCTACGGTGCGCAGCTGATGGCGTGGATGCTCGGCGGGACGATCGAGCACGCTCCGGGCCGCGAATACGGCCGCACCCAGATCACCGCGGATCAGGAGAGCCCGCTTTTCAAAAACATTCCGGCCGTGAGCACGGTCTGGATGAGCCATACGGACTACGTCAAAGAGCCGCCGGCCGGTTTTGCCGTGACGGCTTCGTCTGACAGCTGCCCGGTGGCAGCGATGGAGAACCGTGCGCACCGGCTGTACGCGGTGCAGTTCCATCCGGAGGTTACACATTCGGTTTACGGACAGCAGATCCTCTCGAATTTCCTGTTTGAGGTCTGTGGATGCTCCCGCGACTGGATCATGGACGATTTTATCGAGAGCACGGTCGCGGCGCTGCGCGAAGAGATCGGGACGGACGGCGTGGTGCTGGGGCTCTCCGGCGGCGTGGATTCCTCCGTCGCCGCGGCGCTTCTGTCGCGCGCGGTCGGCAAGCAGCTGACCTGCGTTTTTGTCGATCAGGGACTCATGCGCAAGGACGAAGGCGACATGGTCGAAGCGGCCTTCAAGGGCCTGTTTGACATGAATTTCGTCCGGGTGAACTGCCAGGAGCAGTTCCTTTCGCATCTGGCGGGCGTGACGGATCCGGAGAAAAAACGCGAAATCATCGGGACGCAGTTCTACGGGATCTTCTGGGACGTCATCCGCGAGCGCTACGCGGACGGATATTTCGCGCAGGGGACGATCTACCCGGACCGGATCGAGAGCGGCAAGGGCGACGCCGCCAAGATCAAGACACATCACAATCAGGTCAAAATGCCGGAGGATATTCATTTTAAGGGTGTGATCGAGCCGCTCAAGGACCTTTTCAAGGACGAGGTCCGTCAGGTCGGCGAAAAGCTCGGCCTCCCGCACGATCTGGTGTGGAGGCAGCCCTTCCCCGGGCCGGGCCTCGGTGTCCGCGTGATCGGAGAGGTCACGGCGGAGCGGGTCCGGATCCTGCAGGACGCGGACGCGGTGCTGCGTGACGAAATGCACCGGAACGGCTACGAAGAGAGTATGGCACAGTTCTTCGCGGTCCTGCCCGGCGTCCGCACGGTCGGCGTTATGGGCGATGCCCGCACGTACGAGGAGGTCGTGGCTCTGCGCGCCGTCACAACGGACGATTTCATGACCGCGGACTGGGC
>CACZPA010000221.1 GCA_902782895.1 uncultured Eubacteriales bacterium | reverse complement strand
TGACCTTTTTCCCGTCTTCCTTCAGTTGCAGCGCAAGCTTACCGATCGTTGTGGTCTTACCGGCTCCATTTACGCCGATCATCATCAGGATGGACATCCTGTCATCGTCCACGATCGTATTGTCCTGCTCGCCCATGACTTTCTCCAGATCCTCCAGCAGCATCTTGCGAACCTGTGACGGCCTTGTCAGATGCTGATCGATCGTCTCCTGCTCCAGCTGACTTACGATCTTGGAAGCCGTCTCCATACCCATATCAGAGAGCACCAGAATCTCTTCCAGTTCCTCGAAAAAGGCATCATCGACCTCGTCATAAGCTCCGAAGAGCACATCAAAACCGCTCATCAGGCTGTTTCTTGTTTTAGCAAGTCCTTTTTTCAGACTTTCAAAAAATCCCATACTGTACCTCCAGGATCTCCGGTAACGGATGATTGTTCTTCTGTTTATTCAAATTATTCAAAACGGACGGAAACGCATTTGGAGACGCCTTTTTCTTCCATCGTAATTCCGTACATCGTCGTGGCCGCTTCCATCGTGCCCTTACGATGCGTAATGATGATGAACTGCGTCTTTTCCGCCATTTCCTTCAGATAGTCGGCATAACGGTATACATTCGCGTCATCCAGTGACGCTTCGATCTCATCCAGTACGCAGAAAGGCGCGGGCTTCAGCTGCTGAATCGCGAAAAGGATCGAGATCGCTGTCAGCGTCCGCTCACCGCCCGACAAAGCCGCCATGTTCTTAAGCGTTTTTCCGGGCGGCTGCGCGATGATCTCGATACCGCTTTCCAACGGGTCTCCATCCTCAAGACGCAGGATGCCACGGCCGCCTCCGAACATTTTCTGGAAAACTTTGTTGAACTCGTCCGAAATCCGTCCGAATCCGTCCCTGAACTGCTGCTCCATCTGCTCTGTCAATTGTCCGATCAGCTCGCGCAGGCTTTCTTCGGCTTTTTTGACGTCTTCCATCTGTGCCGTCAGGAAACTGCACCGATCCTTCAACGCGGTATACTCTTCGATCGCCTGCAGATTGACAGGCTCCAGTTCTTTCATCCCGGAACGCAGCTCTGTCATCCTGCGGCGTGCCCATGCCTGGCTTTCCGGCTGCGGCAGATCCATCTCCTTCGCGCTGTTATAAGTGACTTCATACTTGTCCCAGATCTGATCCTGCAGATCCGTCAGTTCCTTGCGGACCCTCTCCGTCTGCGAATCGAGACGCACCTGCTCTCTTTCCAGACCCGCGGCATCCTCTGCGGCACGCTCCGCTTCCGCGCGAAGGTCTTTTTCTGTCTGCTCCTTCGCGTCACGGTCCGCTGTCAGCTGTGAAATCTCTTCTGTCAGCTTACGGATCTCCGTCCCTGCATTCTCGATCTCCGTCTGCGAAGCCTTATTCTCCTGCTCAAGACGTTTCATCTCGGTTTCGGCAAACCGGATCTGCTCCTGATAATGAACGATCTGCGCCTGCTGTTCCTCGATGTCGGTATCCTCGCGTTCCACCGAATTCTGCATGGAACGAATCAGCTGCTCGGAAGTACTGATCTCAATGCGGTTGCGCATCAGCTGCGTATTGTAATCCGTCAGATCCTTACGCGTCTTCTCTTCCTGTCGTTCCCAATCCTCTGTACCGGAGGAAAGCGTCCTCTCCTGATTCTCCAGATCGCGCAATTCATCCTGCAGCGCCGCAAGCAGTGACTGATCCTCCTGGATACTGCGCTGAGCGGCCGCGTCTTTCTCCTGTTCCGTCTGCAGCTGTTCCTGACTCATCTGCAGCATTAATTCGGACTGATCATAGTCCGACTGTCTTGCTGATTGTACCTTGGAAGCCTCTTCTCTGCTGTCGGAAAGCTCCTGCATCCGGACCGCGAGACGACTTCTTTCTTCCCGCAGTGAAAGGGCAAGCGCGCTCTTCTCTGCGTTTTCTTTTTCAGCGGCACGCAGCTGTTCCGTCAGCGTATGCATCTCACCGCGGCGGTTCAGTATGCTTGCGGTCTTGCCGCCCGTACTTCCGCCCGTGATCGATCCACCGATATTGAACAGATCTCCGGAAAGCGTAACCACGCGCAGATAACGGCCATAACGGTTCGCGGCAGCGGCAGCGTGTTCAAAATTGTCCGCGATAACGACATTGCCGAGCAACCGTGAAAAGATCCTGCTGTACTGTGGATCTGTCTCTACAAGATCCGTCGCGTATCCGATGATTCCGGGCATCTGCATCAGCTCCGGCTCCTTCCGGACATCCCTTGCGATAACGGAATCCACCGGCAGGAAAGTCGCACGGCCCATCTTGCGGCTGCGCAGGATCTCGATCATCTGCTGCGCGGTCGACTGCGTATCTGTAACGATATTCTGCACGGCCCCGCCAAGCGCGATCTCGACAGCGGTCGCCAGATGCTGCGGCAGACGCATCAGATCCGCTACGGTTCCATGCACACCCGCATAGCGCTGTGGATCCGACATCTTCATCTGCATGATCGTCTTGACACTGCCGGCATATCCTTCGTATTCTTTTTCCAGCTCTTCGATCCATCGGATGCGGTTGCTCACCTGCTGGACCTTCTGCCGGGAAGCCTGCGCGTCCTGTTCCGCCTGCGTCATCTTCTCCCGCAGCTGGCTGATCGTATCGGTCAGCTCCAGGATTTCCTGCTGCAGCTTCGAAACCGTAGCTTCCGCTTCCTGCAGCACGGCGTTTTTCTGCTCTGCATCCGCCTTGCGGGCCGCAAGCTCTGTCTGCAGCTCCTCCAGCCGGACCGCACGGGAGCCCTGTTCGCCTTTCACCTGCTCATTCAGCGTTTCCTGACGGACGAGGTCCTGTTTCTTGGTATTGATGGCAGTCCGCAGCTCTTCCAGCTGAGCCCGGAACGCAGCCAGTTTTTCCTGTGCTTTCTGGGCTTCCTCCCGGATTTCATTCCCGCGGACGGTAAGCTCTTCCTGCTCCCTGGTCTGCTTTTCTTTCTGCAGTTCCAGGCTTGCAAGCTGCTCTTTAACCTTAACAGCCGTATCCTGATGGCGTTTCAGCGCTCTCCTGGCGTCCTCCAGACGGATTTCCGCGTTCTTGCGGTCCTTCTCGGTCTGCTCCGCCTGTGACTGGAAAAGCTTCTGCTCTCCCGCGCGGCTCTCCCGGAAAAGGCGCAGATCGTTCATTCTCTGAATCGTATCCGCAAGCTTCGTCCCGGCTTCCTCCGCCTCAAGCGCCGCCTTCTCGGACTTTGATCTGACTTCCGCCAGATGATCCTTGGCTTCCTGTGTCTGCGCCGTCAGATCCGCCAGTCTGTCCAGAACTGTCTTGCTCTGTCCTGCCAGCTGTTCATATTGCCGAAGGAAATTCTGGATATCCAGCTGACGGAATTCCGCATAGAGCGTCTTGTACTTTTCCGCCTTCTCCGCGCTCTCCCGCAACGGCTCCAGACGGCTGGAGGCCTCCTCCAGAATATCCGTTACGCGCTGCAGACTGGTCTGTTCCTGCGCAAGCTTCGCGTTGGCCTCTTCTCTGCGGACCTTGAATTTGACGATACCGGCTGCCTCTTCAAAAATCGCGCGCCGGTCCTGCGGCTTGTTGGACAGCAGCTGATCGATACGCCCCTGTCCGATCATGGAATAACCGTCCTTACCGATACCGGTATCCATGAAAAGCTCCTGGATATCCCTGAGACGGCATCTGGCTCCATTGATCATATATTCACTTTCGCCCGAACGAAACATTTTCCGGCTGACCGCTACTTCGTCGTAATCGCAGGCAAGGGATCTGTCTGAATTATCCAGTGTCAGAACCACCTGCGCGAAGCTGACCGGTCTCCGTCGCTGCGTTCCCGCGAAAATGACGTCTTCCATCTTGGTCCCGCGCAGAGACTTCGCGCTCTGCTCTCCGAGAACCCAGCGAATGGCGTCCGCAACGTTACTCTTTCCACTTCCGTTGGGTCCGACGATTCCCGTGATCCCCTTCCCGAAATCGAGGACGAGTCTGTCGGCAAACGACTTGAACCCAACCATCTCAACACTTTTTAACTGCATTCTTTTTCTCTCGCTTTCGGCAGCGCTATTCTGGCCGCCTGCTGTTCTGCCTCTTTTTTCGTACTTCCTGTACCGATGCCATAGGTTTTACCGTTCCATCTGACCTCTGACGTGAAAACTCTCTTATGCGGCGGTCCGCTCTCGCTGACCAGCACGTATTCCGGGATCTGTTCCTGCTCTCCCTGCAGGATCTCCTGCAGCACCGTCTTATAATCCTTGAACGGCATATCTTCCCGCCATTCGGCCAGAACCATCCGGGTAATCACTTTACGCGCTTCTTCCAGACCGCCGTCCAGATAGACCGCGCCGAAAAGACTCTCGACCAGATCCTCAAGGATCGCGGGCTGTGTCCTTCCGGACGTGCGCTCCATGCCGTGACTCAGCAGCAGGAACTGTCCAAGTCCATACCGAACCGCGGTTTTCGCAAGGGATTCCTCACAGACGAGTCCTGCTCTGGTACGGGACAGAATACCCTCCGGCGTCTCCATCCGTTCATAGAGAAAATGGCTCGTCACCAGTTCCAGGACCGCGTCTCCCAGGAACTCCAGCCGTTCATTGGAACGGGACAGATCCTTATACTCTTCATTGGCATAGGATACATGCGTAACAGCCTGCTCCAGCAAGGATTCGTCCCGAAAATGATACTGCAGGATCTCTTCGAGCTGCTTTTTCTTATCCGGATTCATCTGTCCCCGTCCTCATCCAGATCCCAGTTTCCCGTAACCAGCGAAACCAGATCGCCGGCTTTGTGGATCTGCTGTACGGTCTCCGGCTCCTCTGCCTCCAGTCCGAACTCCAGCAGAACCGCTGTCATCAGCTCCAGTACGTCAATCGAATTTGCGTCAAGATCCCGATAGAGATTCGTTTTCGGCTCGATTTCCTCCGGCTCCATGACAAAGTATTCCGCTATGATCGAACGGATTCTGTCCCAATCTGTCATGCCTTCTCCTCCTGTCCGGCCTCCTGGCTGGCTTTAGCGGACGCCAAAGCTTTCTTGGCGGCGATCATCTCCGTGATTTCGCCGTTTACGTTATTTTCCAGATAGGCAATACACTGATCGATCGCGCTCGCGAAAGCCGGGCCCTTGGAATTCCCGTGAGCCTTGATCACAACACCGTCAAGACCGAGCATCGGAGCTCCGCCTACCTGACTCGGATCCAGTTTCTTTTTCATTTCGCGCAGCGCCGGTTTCATCAGCAGAGCACCGATCTTATACAGCAGACTGCCGCCGATCGCTTCCTTAAGCAGCGACATAATGTATGCGGCGGTGCCTTCTGTCGTCTTCAGCATAATATTGCCGGCAAAACCGTCTGTTACAATGATATCCGCGGCGCTCTCCAGAATCTGGTTTCCCTCGATATTGCCGATGAAATGGATGTCCGGATCTTCTTTCAGCAGCGGATAAACGGTCTTGCAAAGTTCATTGCCCTTTGCTTCCTCTGTTCCGATATTCAGCAGTCCGACCGTCGGCTTCTGCTTCCCGCACTGCTTGCGGTAATAGATCGTCATCATCTCGGCAAACTGCACCAGATACTGCGGCTTGCAGTCCACATTCGCGCCGACGTCCAGAATATAGACCGGACCCTTGCGCCCCGGGAAAGCGATTGCGAACGCAGGTCTCTGCACCCCGCGGAGACGTCCGACATGTATCGTAGCGCCGGCCAGCACCGCTCCCGTGTTACCGGCAGAAAGCGCAGCGTCCACTTCTTTCGCGCGAACCATCCGCATGACCGTCATCATGGAAGAATCCCGGTTGGAACGCGCCGCTTCCGCCGGATTGTGTTCATCATTCGGCACAACGGCGTCCTTATGAAGAACCGTGACGCGTGACGCATCGACTGCGTATTCCTGCATGGCCGCGCGGATCTCATTCTCGTGACCGACCAGTACCACAGAGAGCTCCGGATGCTTCTGCAGAGCCAGTCCCGCGCCTTCTACCGCTGCTTTAGGCGCGTAATCGCCGCCCATCACGTCAATCGCGATCTTATAATTCTTCATTGCGCTTTTCCTCTTCTTTCACTTTATAATACTCTACTACCGCTTTCAGATAATGCAGATTGACCCCGCCGGCATTCACCGGGATCCGGAAACGTTCCTCAAATACCGTCCGGGAGATCGTCTTGGAATGCTTATGCACTCCGTTTTTGTCAAAATAAGTATTCAGCACTTCAAACGGCAGCAGATAATACGCGTCGTCCTTGGTAAAGTGCACCAGCAGGAAAGCAAGCCCTCCCTGCCGGTTGAATTCCCGCATAAAATCGACCTGATGCGGATGTACATTCGCGACCGGAAGATTGGTCTGCGCCGTTTCCTTCGCGTCGAAGCAAATCCCGATTCCCTGCAGGATTCCGATATAGTCGACGGTGCTTCGCTGTTCAAAATACGCCAGCGTGATCGTCCGGCTCGCGGAGTCGAATTCCATTGGTTTGATCGGTGTGGGGATCTTCTGTACCAGCGCGATCCCCAGCTTCCTGTATGTTTCGTTGGAAAGATTGATCAGTTCCTCCAGCGTGCTGCCGCGCAGCCCTCTTGCCTGAAACGCCGTCATATCAGTTCTTGTAGCTGTGTACCGGCGCGGGAATCCGTCCGCCGCGTGCTATAAACTCTTCACAGGAATACGGATTTACACTGATAATCGGCGCGGAGCCAAGCAATCCGCCGAACTCGGCGTGGTCTCCCGCTTTCTTGCCCTGGACCGGAATCACACGAACCGCGGTCGTTTTCGAATTGACCATGCCGATCGCCATCTCGTCCGCGATGATCCCGGAAACCGACGACGCGGGCGTATCTCCCGGAATCGCGATCATATCCAGTCCCACCGAACAGACACAGGTCATGGCTTCCAGCTTCTCGATCGTAAGGCTTCCGATCTCTGCGGCCTTCGCCATCGCCTGATCTTCACTCACCGGAATAAAGGCTCCGGACAGACCGCCGACAAAGGAAGACGCCATCAGTCCGCCCTTTTTGACCTGGTCATTCAGAATCGCAAGCGCCGCCGTCGTACCCGGTGCTCCTGCGTATTCCAGACCCATCTCATGGAAAATCTCAGCGATACTGTCTCCGATCGCCGGTGTCGGCGCCAGGGACAGATCAATAATACCAAACGGCACATTCAGCATCGAGGCCGCCTCCTGTGCTACCAGCTGTCCGACACGCGTAATCTTGAACGCGGTCTTCTTGATGGTCTCACAAAGGACTTCGAAATTCTCGCCCCGCACACCCTTTAACGCACTGCGGACCACTCCGGGCCCGGATACGCCGACATTAATGACTGTATCGGCCTCGCCAACGCCATGAAAAGCACCTGCCATAAAGGGATTATCGTCCGGCGCGTTGCAGAAAACAACCAGCTTGGCGCATCCGATGGAATCCCGGTCCGCGGTTCTCCCGGCGAGATCCAGAATCTTCCGGCCGAGCAGACTGACCGCGTCCATATTGATGCCGGAACGGCTTGTTCCGACATTGACAGAGGAACACACCCTATCCGTCGTCGCGATCGCTTCCGGTATGCTCTCGATCAGCAGCCGGTCCGATCTTGTCATGCCCTTCTGCACCAGTGCGGAGAATCCTCCGATAAAATTGACGCCTACAGCTTTTGCCGCCCGGTCCAATGTCTGCGCAAACTCCGGATACTGCGGATCCTCGCAGGAAGCCGCGATCAGTGCCGCCGGTGTGATCGAGATCCTTTTATTGACGATCGGAATCCCGTACCGTTCGCTGATGATTTCTCCGACATGAACCAGGTGCTCCGCCTTATGTGTAATCTTGTCATAGACTTTGCACCGCATCGCGGCAGGATCCGGATCACAGCAATCCAGAAGTCCGATCCCCATCGTAATCGTACGGACATCCAGGTTGGCTTCTTCAATCATCCGGTTCGTCTCAAAGACGTCGTCAATAGTCAGCCCGTAATGAAGCATATCGACAGGCCTCCTTCTCAGATCCGGTGCATGGACCGGAAAATCGTATCGCTTTGCAGCTTAACCTGTACGCCGAGCTGCTTCCCGCATTCCGTCAGTTTCATGTCAAGAGAATGGAATTCATCGTCAGACTGTGCCATATCCACGATCATCATCATGTGAAAAAGCCCATCCGTAATGCTCTGGGAAATATCCAGTACATTTACGTTGCTCTCGGCAAGTAACGTACAGATACCCGCAATGATGCCGACATGATCCTCTCCGACGACAGAAATTACACCTTTCATTCTGTTTCCTCCCCATTCCCGGTCTCTCTTAAGAACAGATTTCCGATTCCACTGTAAATATGCGACGGTGAAGGCGTCAGCTCGCCTCCGACCGTTTTGGATACGATAACCGCCTGTCTGGAATAGTACAACGGACAGATCGGCAGATTCTCAAAGCAATAACGTGCAACGGCCTGATACGCCAAAATGCCTTCGTTCCGGCCTCTCGCGCCGGATACTCCCTCCAGCAGCTGATCCAGTACCGGATCCTCCGCGCCGCTGTAATTATAGGCACCTTTAGCGGAAAGCAGTGCGCCAAGATCCTCGTGTCCCCGGATCCTCATCTGCCCAAAGGCAAGATCATATTCACCGCTTGCCAGGGCTTTTTGCAGATCCGTTTCCGTCATGGCCTGAAGCCGGATCCGCATACCGACGTCCTCGAGATTATCCGCGACGATCGCGGCCTGCGCCGCGCTGACCGAATCCTGCTCATCATAGATCAGCAGCAGCTCTGCCTGTTTGCGATCCCCCAGCAGACTGTAAGCCGCTTCCGGATTGTAACCGTACTGATCCGTCAGACCGTCATCCGCCAGCCAGTACGGTATGACCGATTCACTGACTGTACCCTGATGCACCTGTGTCTGATCGATCAGTTTCCTCGCGTCCACCGCGTACATAACGGCTTTGCGGAACGTCCCGTCCGCCAGGATCCTGCCCTCCCGTTCATTCATGTACAGGAAATTCAGAATCTGCGTCTCCGTCTGGTACACAGAATGATGATAAATATTCTCTGTGGAAAGACCGCTCGGCTTCTCCTCATACAGCAGCTGGATCAGTCCCTGTAGAAAAGCCGTGCGCGGAGCGTCTTCCGATCGGGTCAGGGAAACCCGGATGCTGTCCAGATAAGGTCTGCCGCCATAATAGCGGTCGTTGGCCGCGAGCAGAATCTCGCGTGTCAGCGTTACTCTCTCGACACGGAAAGGGCCGCTGCCGACAGCATTCCAGTTGGGCGCTTCCAATGTGTCATAAACACGGGCGGGTATCACAGGCAGCATCAAGACCTGGATTCTTTCCGCGTCTACGGGCGAATTGAAATACACATCCACGGTGTAATAATCGATCTGATCCGCGCCTGTAATCGATGCAAGCTGATCTTTCCAGTAATTGTCCGTTTCGGATTGCGCAAGGATATAAAGCGTATACAGTACATCCTCTGCCGTAACCTGCGTCTCGTTATGCCACAATGCGTTCCTGCGCAGGTGCAGCGTAACCGTGTATCCGTCCTCTGCGATCTGATAGGACTCAGTCAGCGAATCGGATGTTGTCCGGCCGGACGCGTCCGTCTCCAACAGCGGTGAGAAAATCAGCATCTCCAGCTGCACCGCGTCTGCCCTCGTTGTCTTGCGTACATCGAGCGTGCCCGGATCCAGAACGGCCATCGCGATCTCCCCGCCATAGCGCGGCTCTTCTTGAGAGCTGTTTTCCGCCGTGCTGTTATCCTCGGCGCTTTCTTTTGTGCTGCTCTCGTCCATGACACTGTCATCCGCGGCAATGTTATTTGCCAAACTGTCATCTGCCGCGTTTTCGTCTTCAACAGCCGAAATCTCCGCGGTCTGAGCGGATGATTCCGATCTCGAATCAGACGGACGCGTCGGCTGTCCGGAACAGCCCGTGAGCAGCAGGATCCCGCTAAGGATCCATGCGATATATCGAATGAATCTATCTGCTTTATTCAAGCTCTGATTCCCTTTCTTCTTTACACTGCGGACATTCGTCCGTCAGAATTTCTTCCATCATACGGTCAAGCTGACGGTATTCCTCCTCCAGCGGCAGTCCGCCGTCGATCAGACGGTCCGCCGCGGCTTTCAGCTCTTCCTGCGGTATCTGTGAGCGCAGGCGTGCCTGCGCCTCTTCCCGCGTCAGACTCTGACGCTGCATGACGCGGTTAAGCCGCACCTCGTCGTCGGCCCAGACGACCCAGACCTCGTCGATCATATCCTTCAGGGGGCTTCGCAGGAGCTCGATCGCCTCAATAAAAACAGCCGGAGCCGTCCCTTCCTGCCGGATCTTCTCCGTACGTTCTCCGATCCGCCGGCAGATCTCCGGATGCGTCAGTCTGTTGAGTTCAGCGAGCTTGTCCGGATCAGCGAAAACAATGGCGCCAAGCCTTTTGCGGCTGATTTTGCCCAACTCATCCAGTATATCTTTTCCGAACCGGTTTGTCAATTGCCGGCGCGTTTTCCTGTCGTCCAGGACTTCATGTCCAACCTTGTCCGCATCGATAAGGACCGCCTGATAACGGTCGACCAGATACCGTACGGCTGTGCTTTTGCCCGCGGCGATCGAACCGGTCACCCCGATTACCGGGCACTTCTTATTTTGCATGATACCAGTCTTCTCCCGTCTGGATTTCAATCGTCAATGGAACCGCCAGATTCGCAGCGCCTGTCATGCCTTCCCGCAGGATCGCGGCCACCTGCTCCTCCTCTCCGCGCTTCGTCTCGATCAGAAGCTCATCGTGGACCGTCAGCAGCAGCCTGCTCTCCAGATGCTGCTCCTTCAAAGCCTTATATACGCGGATCATCGCAATCTTCATGATATCCGCGGCCGTACCCTGGATCGGCATGTTCTTCGCGACCCGCTCTCCAAAGCTGCGCATCGCGAAATTGGAAGATTTCAGCTCGTCGATCACCCGGCGTCTGCCGAACAAAGTGATCCCGTAGCCTTTTTCTTTGGCCTGTGTGACGCAGCTCTCCAGATACTCGCGGATCCGCGGATACTGTCTGTAATACTTCTCGATATATTCCTTGGCCTGTTTCTGGGAAATATGCAGGTCATCTCCAAGAGCAAACGCGCTGATACCGTAGATGATACCGAAATTGACGGCTTTCGCGCTGGAGCGCTCTGCCGGCGTAATCTGTTCTGGAGGAATCCCAAGCACCTGCGAGGCTGTCAGACGGTGGATGTCCTCCCCGCTGAGATACGCCTCGATCAGCTTCTCATCGCCTGACATGCTGGCAAGAAGCCGCAGCTCGATCTGTGAATAATCCGCGTCGGTAAAAATAAAGCTGTCATCGCTTGGTATGAACGCTCTTCGCAGCTGTCTCCCCAGCTCTGTCCGGATCGGGATATTCTGCAGATTGGGATCCGAGCTGGAAAGCCGTCCCGTCGCGGTAACGGTCTGATTAAAGCGGGAATGGATCTTGCCGTCATCCCGGATACAGGGATAAAGGCCGTCCACATATGTGGACTTCAGCTTGGTCAGCTGGCGATAGCGCAGAATATCCTGTACGATCGGATAATCCGGCGCCAGTTTCTCTAAAATATCGGCTGATGTCGAATAGCCGGTTTTGGTCTTCTTGCCGGCCGGGAGCAGCAGCTTCTCAAAAAGAATCTCGCCCAGCTGCTTCGGAGACAGGATATTGAATGTCTCCCCCGCCTCCTGGTAGATCCGTTCCTCGATCCGCATGATGTTCGCGTCCAGATCCTTGCCGTATTCCTCCAGAACCTTGCGGTCCACACGGATTCCATAGCCCTCCATCGAGGCAAGCACCGGAATCAGCGGCAGCTCGATCTCTTCAAAGAGCTTCTCCATCTCTTTGTCCTGCAGCGCTTTGCGGATCACCGGTGCCGCTTCCGCGAGAATCCTGACCCTCTGGCTTCCGTAAGCAGCTCTTTTATCCGCGGGCAGCTCCCAGACCGTGATCTGCTTCTTGCCGGTGCCGAAAATCTCCGTATCCGATGCCACTGTCCGGTTCAGGAAAATCTGCGCGATTTCATCTGTTCCGTAATGATCGATCGACGGATTCAGCAGATAGGCCGCGATCATCGTATCCATGCATAGGCCTTCGTATCCGATGCCATGTGCCGCCAGATACTCCATATCCCATTTCACATCATGACCTGTCTTCTGCACGGTCGGATCTTCAAAGACCTCCCGGAAAGCCGCAAGACCGCTCTCCGCCTCTTCGATCCACCAGTCTCCGCCATCCACGGCCGATACAGCCAGTCCGTACATATTGTCCTGCTCCATCAGGCTGATCTGCTCCGGCTCTTTATGAAACAACAAATAGGAGAAGCCTTTGCGCATTGCCTGCAGCAAAGCTTCCTTCTGGGCAGCAGTCTTAACGATCGTGAATTCCGCGGGAGCCGCTTTCAGTTCGGGTTCTGCCTTGGAAGCGGACGCGAATTTGGCAAGCAGTGAACGCATTTCGTACTTTTTAAGCAGATCCAGGACCTCCTGCCGGCTAAAGCAGGATTCGTCAAACACGCCGGGACGCTCCTGGATCTCGGCATCCACCTTGATCTCGGCAAGAACACGGCTGAGCCGCGCCTGATCCGCGAATTCTATAAGATTCTTCGCGGCTTTGGGCGGCTTAATCTCGGAAGCGTGCGCGATGGCCTCTTCCACGGTGTGGTATTTCTGTATGATCTGGGAAGCGGTCTTCTCTCCGATCGACGGCACTCCGGGGATATTGTCGGAGGTATCGCCCATCAGTGCTTTTTCTTCGATGAATTCCCGCGGAGTTACGCCATAATGCTCTTTAACCGCTTCCGGTGTAAAAACAAGGAGCTCCGATCCGTCCTTCTGCGTGTGCGGCAGCAGAATCGTAATCCTCTCATCCGCAAGCTGCAGGAGATCACGGTCTCCGGTCAGGATCCGTACCTCAGCGCCATCAGCGGCTTCCTGCTTTGCCAGGCTGCCGAGGATATCATCCGCCTCGATCCCCGCCTGCAGAATGACCGGTATGCCGGCTGCCCGCAGGAAATCCTGGATCATCGGGATCTGCACATGCAGATCGTCCGGCATCGGTTTCCTTGTTCCTTTGTATTCTTTATATAACTGGTGGCGGAATGTCGGCGCCTTCTGGTCAAAAGCGACCGCGATATGCGTCGGCGCCTCGTCCGCCGTCGTCCTCAGCAGAGTATTGATAAATCCCAGCAGCGCGTTTGTCGGTACGCCTTGCGAATTTGAAAACGCGCGGACTCCGTAGAATGCGCGGTTGGCAATGGAATGTCCATCGATCAGCAGAACTTTTTTCATGCCGGAGCTGCCTCCTTCCGTAAATAACCATGTTCAGACGGTTCAATCTATTATACACAATTTCCGCGGTTTTGAACAGTATTTCACGGCGGAAGATCCGTGTAATTTTACGAAATATAGTTAAAAAAGGGGTTGCTTTTTTGCATTTTTTATGATAGAGTTATGAGTTGTCGGAAGATGCTGTAAGAATCGGAAGATCATCTCTGCGGATATGGCGGAACAGGTAGACGCAGCAGACTCAAAATCTGCCGATGGAGACATCATGTGGGTTCGATTCCCGTTATCCGCATACTCAAAGTAGATAATACTTTTAAGAACAGGAGAATCAGTATGAGCATTGAAGTTGGTCAGGTTGTAAAAGGCAAGGTTACAGGAATTCAGTCTTTCGGAGCTTTTGTTGCCCTCGAGGGTGAGAAGACGCAGGGTCTTGTTCACATCTCTGAGGTTTCCAATACATATGTTAAGGACATCAACGATTTCCTGCATGTTGGTCAGGACGTCGAGGTTAAGGTCATCAAGGTTGACGCGGAGAAGAATAAGATTTCCCTTTCCATCCGTGCTCTGATGCCCAACCCGGAAGGACGCGCGAAGAGAGATCAGGCTGCAGGCGACCGTCCGCAGCGCCGTGCTCCCAAGCGTGGAGCTCTTGGTGCGCGCAAGCATGCGGCTCCTCAGCAGTATACCTCTGATCCGGATGTTGAGGGTTACTCCACTCTCGGCGACGCTCTGAAGGAAGCTCTGAACAAGTAATTCCGTCGGGTTGTGTCCCTTTTTGCAGCACGGCGACATAGAACAAGGGTTGTGAAACGCGGTATAATCGTTTTTCACAACCCTTTTTTGTTGCTTTTTGACGGTCTTTTATTGTTTGATCAGCCCATCTTCGTTATGCGGACGGCCATGTATTCCCGGCCGGGCAGATTGATCGTGAACTCCGGTCCGAAGACGCCTTTATCCTCAATTGTCATATTCCAGGTATCGATCACTTCCACATGATACTGCCCTTCTTCAAAGGAATATTCCAGGAAGGACGGTGTGGATTTGCCCAGATACTGCAGATGGACCCAGGTATTCCCCGGCATCCGGCGCTGATTGACCGCCAGCCTGCGGCCCGCAAACTGCAGTCCGCCTTCCGGCAGCTCCTCCAGAATCTTCTTCAGGAAGCGCAGTCTCTCCGGAGATTCGCCATGCAGCTTCCCGCCATGCGACCACCACAGAATATCCTGCGGATGGACAAAAGTTTCCCCGTGTCCCGCGTATCCGCCGCGCATCGTTATCTCCCAGAAACGCCTTGTCATCTCCTGGCCGCTGATACAGCCCCAGGCATTGTTGATATTGCCCTCGTAGCAAAGCTCATCAATCACAATCGGTTTTCTGTACTTATCCCGCCACTGATTGGTCATCTCAACAGGCATAACATCGGGCTGCCGCTGGATGCAGCAATGCGTGATCCATGGCTTACTGTAATCATAGAGCGTATGACAGTTGTGGATCGAGCGCAGATGCTGGACATGGTCGTTCTGCACGACGATTTCAGCGTAGCGTTCCCAATCCGCAACCGTCTTATCGCGCAGCAGATCCCATTCGTTGGCAAAAGACCACCAGACGTTACGGTAGGCGGAAAAACGGTTCACGACATAATTCCAGTACAGATCGTCCTGATCCGGCTGCATATGAGAGAACCCCCAGCGATCGTACGGATGCATGACGATCAGATCCGCTTCGATACCGAGCTTCTGGAGCTCCAGAATACACTCTTCAATATGGCGGAAATGTGCCGGATTAAACCGGTAGAAATCCCAGTGATTTCCCTTATCCTCCATCGAATAGCTGTGGAAGTTCTTTTTGTTCATACCGGTTGTGTCCACCGGCGTCCCTTCGTATGGATAAGAGCTCGGTTCGTGGAAGTTATAGATATAATGCTTCGGGAAAACGCAGAAGCGGATCTTGTTGAAATATCCTTTGGCAAGCTCCGCGAGAGTTTCTTTCTGCACGGCTTCGCTCTGCAGCTCCCAGACATAACAGGTCGTGCCGACCGGATAATACATCGTCCCGTCTTCATACGCAAAATGATAGGTATAGGCAACACGTACCGGACCGTGATTGCCTTCACCGGCAGGTGTTACAGTAAAGGAGCCCTCCTGTGTTTCCGGCAGGAAAGACGCTTCGATCCGGAAAGAATATTCCCCTTCGTAGGACGGCATGAAACGGACCTTATATATACCGTCTCCGTCATAGAAACCGTTGACTTTCACATTGTTCTGTCCCGGACCCGCAAATGTACCGCGAATCCATTGTTCGGTAAAAGGATTGCCCTCTGCCGGTCCCTGCAGCACGATTTCCTGCACGCCCCAGCGCTCTGTCTGCCTGCTGTATTCCACTCTCCTGTCCTCCTTTTGACTGCCCTTCTGACTGGTCCTGATGTCTGTCCTGATGTCCGCTCTTATGAGTGACTTATGCCTCTTCTTATG
>CACZPA010000220.1 GCA_902782895.1 uncultured Eubacteriales bacterium | reverse complement strand
CCAAGGAGAATCCTGAATGAGACGACATTTATCTACGATTATACTGATCCTTATCTTTCTCGTAGGGATTGTCCTGCTGCTCTATCCGACATTCAGTGACTGGTGGAACAGTTTCCACCAATCCCGTGCCGTTGCGTCCTATATCGGTTCGGTAACGGACATGAATAACGAAGAATACGACATTATGCTGGAAGAGGCGAGAGAGTACAACGCTCAGCTTGCCCGGACGAGGACAGAATATACGCTTACCGATGAAGAAATGGAGCGTTATAACGCTGTACTGAATGTTTCCGGCACCGGCATTATGGGGTATGTGGATATTCCGTCGATCGGAGTGACGCTGCCCATCTACCACGGAACCGAAGAAGCGGTGCTGCAGACGGCTGTAGGACATATCGAGAGTACTTCGCTGCCGGTTGGCGGAGCGAATACGCACTGTGTAATATCCGGGCACAGAGGATTGCCCAGCGCCCGGCTTTTTACAGATCTTGACCGTCTGACGACGGGAGATCTCTTTACTTTGAATGTTCTGGACGAGGTTATGACCTATGAGGTCGACCAGATCCTTATTGTAGAGCCGTATGATCTGTCCTGCCTGCAGATCATTCCCGGCAAAGACCTGGTTACGCTGGTCACCTGCACGCCGTACGGTATCAACACGCACCGGCTGCTCGTGCGGGGACACCGGATCGAGACAGGTAAGGTTTCAAACATCCGCGTTATGGCGGACGCGATACAGGTGGACAAAACATTGATGGCTGTCTTTATAGCCGTACCGGTGCTGCTGGTGCTGATGGCGGTTGTAATGATTACAACGGGAATCCGGCGCCGGCGCAATCGGAGACGGATTCTGCTGCAGGCGTATATGCTGCCTGCGAGAGTATAATAGACTCCAGGAGAGAGGGAATGTGAAATGAAACGATTGATGACCATCCTGCTTGTACAGATCATGGCTATGGCGATGTGCGTGCCGGCTTTTGCCGCCGAACACGACGACCAGCAGCCGGACTATACCCGTACGGGCTCGGTAGCTGTGGATATCACGACTGCGAAAGGCGAAGCCGTAGGCGGTGGAACGCTGACTGCATATCTGGCAGCGGAAGCCGTGAACAAGGACGGAGAGAATACCTTTGTTCTGACGGAGGACTTCAAAGATTCCGGTCTTGATCTCAGCGCGATCGAAACAGAAGAGAACGGATCTCCCAAGCTGGCGGCAGCCGCGGTGGACTATGCTGCCAGGAACGGCATAACCGGCAAGACGGCAACAATCGATGACAAAGGCCATGCCGTATTCTCTGAACTGTCCCTGGGTCTCTACATAGTAGTGCAGACAGAGCCTGCCAAGGGCTATGAGCCGATCAGACCTTTCGCGGTGACGGTTCCTTTCTGGGACGGAACAAAGCTGGTATATGACGTAACAGCCAATCCTAAACCGGAGAGCGCGGTAGCGCTTGCCAAGTACGACCCTCCGATGGAGAAGCTTGTTATCGAGAAAAACGGCAAGGCGCCGGAGGATTCGGTGTTTGTATTCCGCATGGAGCCTAAGGAGCCGTGGTATCCGATGCCGGAGGCCAGCGAAGCGGATTATGATACCAAGACCGGTTCGCTGACCATCAAGGTCAAGGGCGCCGGATCCTATGAGTTCGGCTGGATGTATTTCGGCAAGAATGACGTGGGCAGCACTTATACTTATGACGTATATGAAGTAAAAGGCGACGCGGCCAATTACGAATACGATACGCAGATCTATACACTGACCATTCAGGTTACCTATGATGAGGCGGCCGGTGAGATCAAGCTGGACATTAAGTATACCGATAAGGACGGCAAGGAAGTAGACGCGATCAAATTCACAAACGTCTATGAGGAAGAGACGCCTCCGTCTCCGCCTCCGGTTATTCCGGTAACGGGACAGCTGTGGTGGCCGGTACCGCTGCTCGCCGTTGTCGGCGTGGCGCTGGTTGCTTTCGGCGTGTTTCGCAGCCGTAAAGAGAAAAAAGCGTAAGCATTGAGTGTGAGCAGAATAGCGTGAAAAAACATATCAGTAAGATCACAATAATCCTGGGGCTGCTGCTGATCGCGGCGGCCCTGGGACTTATATTATATAACAGATGGGATTCGGAGCGCGCTGGAAGAGAATCCGCTATGGTGCTGGACGCTTTGACCGGAGCTATCGTGGAAAACGCGGAGGCGGCCGGCGATACGATCATCCCGGGCGGTTCCGGCGCACAGGGCGGATCAAGGATTCCCGGGACATCCAGGCGGGATCCGATTGATGACTCGGAGAACTGGGGCTCTAAGCCGATGGCGACGGAGGAGATCGACGGCTACGACTATATCGGAGTCGTGGAGATCCCGGCGCTGGATGTTTTCCTGCCGGTCATGGCGGATTGGGACTATAAACGACTGACGGTTTCGCCGTGCCGTTTCACGGGCTCGTACTATACGGGCGATCTCGTGATCTGCGCGCATAACAATACAGCCCATTTCGGCTATCTGCTGTATATCGATATCGGAACGGATGTGTATTTCACAACGGTGCAGGGCAAGACCTACCATTACCAGGTGTCAAACCGGGAGATCGTCAAGCCGACCGCACTCGAAGATATGATCACGGGCGAAGACTGGGATCTGACGCTTTTCACATGCACGGTCGGCGGACAAACCCGCTGCGCTGTCCGGTGTGTGCTGATGGATGATTGAGCTTGGCAGGGTATGGCACTCGCTTTGCCGGCAGTCTGATATTCTTTTGGGATACGGATAGCCTGACTGTTGCCGCTTTGAAAAACCTTTGCGGTAAGCATGGCAGTTACCTCCTTCTGTTTGTATATACAAACAGAGAGAAGCTGCCAAGCTTGTATTGCTCCGGCATATCGCAGCCGCTCCAATAAAAAGTATTTGTAATATACTTCTTTCTTGTGTATAATACAATCAGACATTAAACCGAAACATTCATAGTAACACTTTAATGTGCAATTGTAACACGGAAAGGTTAGTACCATGGGAAAGACAATCTATCACGCGAAAAATGACCCGAAGTATCAGCAGCCGTATATCGATCTGGAAGAGAAGCGCGAGCGCAGACTCCCGGACGGGACAGTTCTGCCGTATCTGTACGTGCACGGAGGATTCAGGGACACGAATCTGAAATTCGCGATATCCTATCCGGAGAAAGACCGCTTCGAGGGACGGTTCTATCAGTATCTGTCCCCGTTCCCCGGCCCAAATGAAGAGCTCGCGTCGCAGGGAAAGAAAGGCGAGGACGACATCATCGCTTTTTGCCTGCTGCATGGCGCGTATTTCCTCGAGACCAACATGGAAGCAGGCGCGGCGCCGAATCCGATGGGGGACAATACTGTAGTATGGAAATCCAGCGCGGCCGCGGCAGAGTTTTCCCGCGAAAAGGCCGCTGAGCTTTACGACTGTGGGCGCCCGTACGGCTATGTTTTCGGCGGGAGCGGCGGCGGATACAAAACCATGGCCTGCATTGAAAACACGGACGCGTGGGACGGCGCGGTGCCTTATGTGATCGGCACGCCGGTCAACCTGCCCAACACGATCACGATGCATGTGCAGGGGCAGCGCGAGCTGCGGAACGTTTACCGCCGGATCGTGGATAATATGGACGCGGGCGGCAGCGGCAATATGTGCGACGGACTGAATGCACATGAGGCAGCCATGCTTCGGGAGATAACGGCGATGGGGTTTGATCCGCGGATCTGGTTCTGCGAGGCAAACGGACAGATCAACGACGGATCTCTGCCGGTGCTTTCGCCGATCGTAAAAATGCGGGATCCCGCTTATTTTAAGGATTTCTGGACGGTGCCAGGGTATCTCGGAGCGGACCCGGACAGCAGCGCATGTAGGGACAGATTGCAGTTTAAGAGCCGCGTACGCAGTGTACATATCGCGGGAAGCAAGGATGCCCATGGCCAGGAGTCAGCTGCGGGCAAGGCTACGCAGCAGGCGGTCGCGGGCCAGGTAACGACGCAGGACCAGCCCGTGCAGCCCGACATCGAGGAGATCGATGACCGCAACGGCGTGGATACCGCCTGGCAGAAAATGATGGCGGACGGCAAGGGCAACTGGATTGAGCTGGAAGAGGTGCCGCAGGGCGAGGAACTCTATCTGAAGGGCGTAACAGTTATGCCGCTGAGCGGAGCGGCCGCCGGGAGACAGTTCCTGCTTGACGAGATCGTTGGCAACGCGATCACATTTGGCATGAGCTACGGCATGAACGACCTCACCGAAGTGCTTTCTTCGATCCGTCCTGGTGACGAGATTTCACTCGACAATTCGGACTATATTGCGCTGCAGTCCTATTATCGGCATCAGGTGCCGGCAGACCGCAGCTTCCGCGCCTGGGATATATTCAGGGACGCAGATGGGCAGCCGGCCCTCCCGCAGCGCGAAAGCGTGATGGGGTATACTTTTACCGGCACGGGTGTCGTGCAGGACGGCGATATTCAGGGCAAAACCATCCTGGTGCAGAGTCTGATGGACGAGTCCACGCCGCCGTGGTCCGCAGACTGGTACCGCGGCAAAATCCGCGAAGCAAAGGGCGGCGAGCAGGATTTCCGTCTCTATTACATGGACCGCTGCATGCACGGGGACGTAACTTTCATGGAAAACAACATGATCACCAATTATCTCGGCGCGCACCGTCAGGCGCTGCTGGATCTGGCAGCCTGGGTGGAGCGCGGTGTTGAGCCGCTTCCGGGGACAGTTTACGAGTATCGTGAGGGACAGATCATTCCGGCGGCGACGGCAAAAGAGCGCCGCGGGCTGCAGCCGGTGGTGCAGCTGTTGGCGAATGGGGGGATCTGTGCAAAAGTGAAAACCGGCGAAACGGTCCGTTTTACCGCGTATGCGCAGGTGCCGGAAGGCGCGGGATCCGTCACGGCTATGGACTTTGGATTTGAAGATAACCGTGATATACCCGGCGGGATTGACGCGGATTATCCGGTGCACGGCGAGGTCGAGTGCTATACGGAGGACGGTCTGTCCGCAGGCCAGGCCACGATCGAACACAGTTTTGACAAGCCGGGCGTCTATTATGCGGCTGTCCGCGTAAAGGCGCAGCGAAACGGAGACAAGGGGGACGTTTTTACACAGGTCAAGAACATCGCCCGCGCCAGGATTATCGTAGAATAAGGTGCACGTGTCGCGGGCATCAGAGCGTGCGGCAGACGTAAGAGTCCGCGGCAGGCATAAGGTGCGACTGCGGGCATTTTTCACCCGGCAATATCCTTCCGGCAAGGCAGCCGAAGAACTACCATGACAGGAGGTTATTTTGATGAAAAAGAATCTGACGATCCTTCACTCGAACGATCTGCATGGGGATTTTCTCCCCAAAACCGTCGACGGACGGCAGACCGGCGGCCTTTCCCGCCTTTCCGGCTACGTGAAGAAGGTTCGCGCGGAGGAGCCAAACGTTATCTATGCGAACGCGGGGGACATGTTCCGCGGATCGGTCATCGATTCCGAATATCTGGGGCTTTCGACGATCGATATGATGAATCTGCTGGCGCCGGACGTGATGACGATCGGCAATCATGAGGTCGACTACGGCATCGCGCACATGCTTTTCCTCGAGAAATGCGCGCGGTTTCCGGTTATCAACGCGAATCTTTTTGTGACGCTGAGCAACACACGGCTTTTCGAGCCGTATAAGATCCTCGAAAGGGACGGAATGCGGGTTCTTTTCATCGGAATTCTGACGCAGGAGGTCATTTCGTCGACAAAAAGCGAGAAGGTTATCGGTACCTTTATCGATGTGGAGGAGGCGGCGAAAGAGGTCGGGATCATCTGCGACAACTACCGGACGGTGGATATCGATCTGGTCGTAATTCTGTCCCATATCGGCATCGAAGCGGACCGGCAGCTGGCAAGCCTTCTGAATCCGGAGTGGGGCGTGGACCTGATCATCGGCGGACATTCGCACACATTCATGACCGAGCCGGAGGTCATAAACGGCATTCCGATCGCGCAGGCGGGCTTCGGGAGCGGCCAGATCGGACGTTTTGACATCGTGGTCGACACGCGGACCAACAGTATCGATGACTGGAAGTGGGCACTAGTGCCGATCAACGAAGAGACCGCGCCGCGCGACGAAGCGATGGAGCATCTTCTATTCCGCTATAAATCCGCGACCGACGCCAAATACGACCGTGTCGTGACGACTTTCGCGCGGGCGCTGACGCATCCGTCCCGGATCGAAGAGACGGAGCTGGGCAATCTGTACGCGGACCTCGTGCAGTGGGAGAGCAGTTTTGACATCATGATGATGGGGTCGGGGGCGATCCGCAAGAAAACGCTCGGACCGATCGTCGAATACCGCGATATGGTCGAAAATACGCCGTTTGACGACGTGCTGTGGATGCTCAAGGTGACCGGCGCGCAGTTCAGGCGGATGGTGCAGTACATCCTGCGGGACGACGCATGGCTGGGGCATACCGAGTTCTATGAATTCTCCAAGGGCGTGCACATTGTCTATCGGAAGAGCACGCACACGATCGAGGAATTTCAGTTCCATGGGAAGGAAATCCGCGACGAGCAGAAGCTTCTGATCGCGATGCAGAATTATCACTACACCAATTTTGAGGAATTCTTTAATGTACCGATCGAAGAGGTCAAAAACAACATGCGGCCGCGTGTGGTCGCGACAAGCGTCAATAACATCGTCGAAGAGTATTTCTCGACACACGCGGGACTGGACTCCCACGTGGAAGGAAGGCTGGTGATACTGGAGTGATGGCGACCACGAAAACCGCATAAAAAGGCCGTTTTCAGCGCGAGAACTGTCCATAAATGACACCTTCGAGTTTTGCCAAAAGCCTTGAAAACTGAATTGGAATTACCTATAATGCTGGTGGAAGATTTTCTTCTGCCGGCATTGTTTTG
>CACZPA010000219.1 GCA_902782895.1 uncultured Eubacteriales bacterium | reverse complement strand
CTTTTCCCTGATGCATGATCGTCGCGTAGATAATGGCTTCTTCTAACAGTTTCATCGCTGTTCCTTTCTGTATCAAGTCTGTATGAAGACTTCTGCTCATATCATAAGCGAAAACCGGTGTAATCACAAGATGATCTGCTTCCCGCGACAGATAAACCGCAACAAAGTTCGGCGGTATCGTGGTATAATGTGTGCGTAAGCAGTTCGCGTATTATTGCATACAGTTTGCATACAGGTGTAAGTTATGAACGCAGTAGATATTATCAACAAGAAACGGCTCGGCGGAGTGCTGTCCGAACAGGAAATCGAGTACATGGTCATGGGGTTCACGGAGGGCGCGATCCCGGACTATCAGATGTCAGCCCTTCTGATGGCGATCTGTCTCAAAGGCATGACCAAGGAGGAGACCGTGCAGCTGACGCGCATCATGCGCGATTCCGGCGAGACTGTGGATCTTTCGGAAATCAGAGGAATCAAAGTCGACAAGCATTCTACAGGAGGGGTCGGAGACAAGACGACGCTGATCGTGGCGCCGATTGCCGCGGCCTGCGGCGTGCCGATCGCCAAGATGAGCGGCAGAGGCCTGGGTTTCACCGGCGGAACCGTCGATAAGATGGAGTCGATCCCCGGCTTTGTGACGTCCATGGAACGCAGCCGGTTCATAGAGTCCGTAAATGATAAGGGCATCGCCGTCATCGGCCAGACGGGGCACATCGCTCCTGCCGATAAGAAGATGTACGCGCTGCGGGATGTGACGGGAACGACTGAAAGCATCAGCCTGATCACATCCAGCATCATGAGCAAAAAACTTGCTGCCGGCGCGGACGCCATCGTGCTCGATGTCAAGTGCGGCGCGGGAGCCTTCATGAAGACCTATGAAGACGCCAGAGAGCTGGCCTCCTGGATGGTCGATATCGGACGCGGCAACGGCAAAAGCATGACAGCCGTCATTTCCGACATGAATCAGCCCCTTGGCAGAGCCGTCGGCAATGCGCTGGAGGTGCAGGAAGCGATCGATGTGCTGAAGGGCGGCGGCCCGGAGGACATCCGGACCCTTTCCCTGAAACTCGCCGCCGAAATGATACGGCTTGGAGGTCGCGCGGACGGAGATTCCGCAAAGGCCGGGCAGCTGGCGCTGGAAGCGCTGGATGGCGGCGCGGCGCTGGAGAAGTTCCGGCAGTTTGTCGCGAATCAGGGCGGCGATTCTGAAATCACAAGCGATCGGACCCGTCTGCCTCAGGCGGCGTTCGCGGTATCGGTAACAGCGGACGAGGCGGGATTCGTCACACGACTCGACGCGATGGAGATCGGACTGGCGTCCCAGCACGCGGGCGCGGGACGAGAGAAAAAAGAAGACGCGATCGACATGGCTGCGGGGATTTTGCTTGAGAAGAAACTGGGCGATGAAGCGGCGGCGGGAGAGGTGCTGTGCACGGTGTACGGCAGCGACGAAGCCAAAGTGAAGAACGGCGCCCGGCAGGCGAAAGCCGCGTTTGCGATCGGAAAGGACAAACCGGAGGTACCGGAGCTGATCAAGGAAGTCATTCGCTGATCCCAGCGATTGTAAAAATATACAGAGCATAATCAAAACTGGAGGAAACAGAGAACATGAAGATTCAATTTTGCGGAGCGACAACAGGCGTTACAGGTTCGTGCCATCTGATCACGACGGAGAACCACAAGGTCTTGCTGGACTGCGGACAGGTCCAGGGCGGCAAGGCGCAGGAAGAGATGAACGCGGAGCCGTTTCCATTTGATCCGGCTGAGGTGGAATATCTGATCCTCAGCCACGCGCATATCGACCACTGCGGCAGGATCCCGCTCCTTGCGAAGCGGGGTTTCACCGGACAGATCTACTGCACCGACGCGACAGCGGATCTGCTGGAGATCATGCTCCGGGACAGCGGGCATATCCACGAGCAGGAAGCCGAGTGGCAGAATCGAAAGAACGCCAGAGCCGGTCGGCCTCCTGTAGAGCCGCTGTACACGGAACGGGACGCGGAGGAGTCCCTGAAATATGTGAAACCGGTCCTGTATAATCAGTTGATCGAGCTCAATGACGAGATGCGGATCTGCTTCAATGACGCGGGACACATTCTGGGATCCGGAGAGATCGAGCTATTTGTTTCCGAGAAGACAGAGGACGGTTCCGGCGTGCATGCTTCCAAGATCGTCTTTTCCGGAGATCTGGGCGT
>CACZPA010000218.1 GCA_902782895.1 uncultured Eubacteriales bacterium | reverse complement strand
CGGGAATAATAAAGAAAATTAGCGCCATGATTTGCTAAATCTTTTACTAAAGTAGTGCTAAATCTTTTACTCATAGCAATCTGGATTCCGACTTGACAATACCGTCTAAATTCGGTATATTTTTAAGAAGAACACGATCTGACCGTAATACATATTCTTAATAAGAGGTGCCCCTATGACAATTGAAAAAATCCAGGAACTTGTAAAACAAATGACTCTCGAGGAGAAGGCTGCATTCTGCGCCGGGAAAGACTTCTGGCGTCTTGCAAGCTGCGCGAGACTTGGCATTCCGGAGGTCATGGTATCGGATGGCCCCCACGGACTCCGCGCCCAGAAAACAGCCCAGGACAACCTTGGCATCAACGATTCCATCGAAGCCGTCTGTTTCCCGGCGGGATGCGCGACCGGATCGAGTTTTGACCGCAATCTTGTCAAGGAGATCGGCAGCGCGATCGGGACAGAGGCGCAGGCAGTCGATCTGAGCGTTGTCCTCGGCCCCGCCATGAACATCAAACGCAGCCCCCTTTGCGGCCGCAATTTTGAGTACATCTCCGAGGATCCACTGCTTGCGGGTGAGCTTGCCGCGAGCCTGATCAACGGCATTCAGAGCAAAAACATCGGAACCAGCCCCAAGCATTTTGCCGCCAACAGCCAGGAATACCACCGCATGTCCAATTCTTCCGAAATCGACGAGCGGACCTTACGTGAGATCTATCTCTCCAATTTCGAGCGTGCCGTTAAGCAGGGACAACCCTGGACGATCATGAATTCCTACAATAAGATCAACGGCACCTACACCTGCGAGGACAAGTGGCTCCTGACGGATGTCCTTCGCGAAGAATGGGGCTATAAGGGCCTTGTTGAAACCGACTGGGGCGCGATGGATGACCGCGTTGCCGCCCTTAAGGCCGGCTGCGATCTGGAAATGCCCGGCCCCGGCGACAACAAACAGGACATTATCGATGCCGTCACAAACGGGACTCTTTCCGAAGAAGTCCTCGACACCAGTGTCGCCCGCATTCTGGATCTGATCTTCAAATATACGGAAAACAGGGACACTACCGCTGTCTTTGAATACGAGAAAGGCCACGCCCTCGCGGCTAAAGCTGAAGAACAGTGCATGGTCCTCCTGAAAAACGACGACGCTGTTCTTCCCCTGAAAGCATCTCAGAAAGTCGCTTTTATCGGCCAGTATGCCGAGAAGCCGCGCTTCCAGGGCGGCGGCAGCTCCCACATCAACGCTTTCCGCGTCGAATCCGCTCTTGAAGCGGCCGCCGAGCTGCTCCCCGGATCGGACATCACTTTTGCAAGAGGATTTGAGGATTCCGTCGACACCGTCGATCCTGTTCTGATCGCGGAAGCGGCTGAGGCAGCACGCGCAGCCGATGTTGCCGTTGTTTTTGCCGGGCTGCCCGATTCCTACGAGTCCGAGGGCTACGACAGGACCCATCTGCGGATGCCGATGGGCCAGGAGATGCTGATCGAAGCCGTCGCGGCGGCCAACCCCAACACCGTAGTCGTCCTGCATAACGGTTCCGCGATCGAAATGCCCTGGATCGACAAGGTAAAAGGCGTTCTGGAAGCCTATCTCGGCGGTCAGGCGGTCGGCCGCGCGGAGATCCGCATTCTCTACGGCATGGCCAACCCCAGCGGACGTCTTGCAGAGACCTTCCCGCTGCGCCTCGAGGATACCCCCTGCTACCTGGATTTCGGCGGCGAAGACGACATTGTCCGCTACAGTGAAGGCGTTTTCGTCGGGTATCGCTACTACACCTCCCGCAACATGCCGGTCCTCTTCCCCTTTGGATACGGACTGTCCTACACGGACTTCTCCTATTCGAATCTGCACCTCTCCGCAGACAGCATCCGTGAATCGGAGCCGCTCACCGTAAGCGTGGACGTCACCAACACCGGCAGTATCGCAGGTGCAGAGGTCGTTCAGCTCTATATCGGCGCGAAAGGCCGCAAGCCAAACGGCATTATCCGTCCTGTCCGCGAGCTGCGCGGTTTCGACAAGATATATCTGGAGCCGGGCGAGACCAAGACCGTCACTTTCACCCTGGATAGCCGCGCTTTCGCCGTCTGGAACACTACACTGCATGACTGGTATGTCGATACACGCGAATACACCGTCGAGATCTGCGCGAACGCGTTTGACGTGCTGCTCTCCGCGCCTGTCAACGTTACCGGCGAAAAAGACATCCCTTATACTTACAATATGAATTCCATCGTCGGCCGCCTGATGCATGATCCGAAAGGCGCCGCGATTCTCGCGAATCTTCAGAATGTCTTTGGCGGCGAGGCCGCTGCCGGGGACGGAGAAGATTCTGCCGTATCGAGCGAAATGGCGATCGCCATGATGGAAGGCATGCCGCTGCGTTCGCTGCCGGGATTCGTCGACACTATTAAGAAGCCGATGCTGCAGCAGCTCATCGATATGCTGAACGCAAAAGAATAAGAATTCTGATTTATGGGGAGTATTACAATGAACGTATTTGAATCCATTGCCGACAGTCTGGAGCGCGGAAGAGCCAAAGAAGTTTCGGCAAAAATCACAGAGGCGCTTGAAAACGGCATCTCGCCGGAGCAGATTCTGAATGAAGCTCTGGTTACCGGCATGAACGTCATCGGAGAACAGTTCAAGAACAACGAAATTTTTGTACCGGAAGTTCTGGTCGCCGCCCGCGCAATGAACGCCGGGCTCAAGATCTTAAAGCCGCATCTGCAGAAGGAAGGCGTCGAGCCAGTCGGGAAGGCCGTCATCTGTACGGTCAAGGGCGATATGCACGATATCGGCAAAAATCTGGTCAAGATGATGATTGAAGGCCAGGGCATCGAGTGCATCGATCTTGGTGTGGACGTTGCTCCGGAGAGAGTCGTAGCCGCCGTGCAGGAAAGCGGCGCCAAGCTCGTCTGCCTCTCTGCTCTGCTGACGACCACCATGTACGGCCAAAAGGACGTCATCGACGCGCTGAAAGCCGCCGGTATCCGGGATCAGGTCAAAGTCATGGTCGGCGGAGCTCCGGTAACACAGGCCTTTGCGGATGAGATCGGCGCGGACTGCTACACGCTGGACGCTGCTTCCGCAGCAAAGGCCGCGCGCGCCTTTTTTGCGTAAGGCCGGGAAGGAGCACCCATGAACTCCAAAGAACGGCTTGATGCCTTTATTGCAGAGAACAAAACAGACCGCCGGCCCAATCTGACGATCGTTGGCAGCACGGTCTGCCGCATGAATCAGATCGACATTCCTACCTATTGTAAAGACTGGCGCAAAATGGAAGAAGCCGCGGAGCTCGCGGCACATTCGTATCGGCTCGATTTCATCCAGATCGCGTCCGATCTGGCCCGCGAAGCGGAAGGCTACGGGACGAAGCTTGATTTCCCGACGGACAGACTGCCCTATCCGGTCAGCTATGCCCTCGAGGACATAACGGATGTCAGCAGTCTGCATCCATTAAAGACAGAGGATATCCCCCGTCTTTACGATCTTGTGCTGGCCGCGCAGAAAGCAGCAGAATGCCCGGATGTCTATCCGATGACGCTTGCGGTTGGTCCGATGACCGT
>CACZPA010000217.1 GCA_902782895.1 uncultured Eubacteriales bacterium | reverse complement strand
GGCGGGACAGGCGCAGGTAAAACAACGCTTTTGAATGTTCTGTCCAACTTCATACCGCCGCAGGAGAGGATCATCACGATTGAAGACGCGGCGGAACTGCGTCTGCGGCCGGAAAACGTCGTAACCCTCGAGACAAGAAGCGGGACCATATCGGACAGAAATCGGATCACAATGCGGGATCTGATCCGGGCAAGCCTAAGAGCCCGCCCGGACCGGATCATCGTAGGGGAGATTCGCGGCCCCGAAGCATTAGATATGCTGACAGCCATGAACACAGGGCATGACGGCAGTCTGTCCACAGGACACTCTAACTCTACACAGGATATGATTTCGCGAATTGAAACGATGGTGTTGATGGGAGTGGATATTCCGTTGTCCGCGATTCGACAGCAGATCGCGTCTGCGCTGGATATTTTTGTCTACATACGCCGGATGCGGGACGGAAGCAGGAAGATTACACAGATTTCGCAGGTTGTCGGGGCGGATGCGAACGGTGTCAGGCTGGAGGATCTGTTTGTCCTGCAGGATGACAGGCTGGTGAGGACGCAGACGGAATTGACAAGAAAGAAAGGAAAGTATGCGGAACAGGATATTTGAGCGGGAATATCGACAAGGAAGCATCCTGAGCAGTTTGATCGGCGTTGTGGCGGGAGCAGCGACCGGAGGAATGTTGGGAATGCCGTTTGCCGGGATGATAATACTTGCCATTATAACGGGATGTCTTGGCTTATGGATCGGTTACAGCAGACAGAAAGAAAAGGTCATGCAGAGACACAAGGAAGAATTCCGCCTGTGTCTTGATATGATGATCCCTGTCCTGCGGAGCGGACGTTCTGTTGAAGGCGCGATAGACGCGCTTCTGGAGCAAGACCTTGACCGAAGAGAAGCGCCGTGGATCTGCGCGGAACTGGAAAAGATTCAAAGCGGAATACGCCTCAGCAAGCCGGTGGAAGACTGCTTTACGGAACTGGGAGAAATGAGCGGGATTCCAGATATACAGGATTTTGCCGACATTCTGTCCGTGAGCAAGCGAAGCGATGGGAATATTACACGGATCATGGACCGGACATCGCGGATCATGCAGGAAAAAACAGAAGCGGAAGAGGAACTGCGGGTCATTCTTGCTCAGAGAAAAATGGAGCAAAGAGTGCTCCAATTGATGCCTGCGGGGATTTTTCTCCTGCTGCGGATTATTTCCCCAGACTATATTCAGGTCCTGTACACGACGGCGGCAGGCCGTGGCGTCTTGGCTGTCTGTATCGGATTGACGGCGTTCAGCTGGTACCTGTCCGAACGGCTGGCTAAAATCCGCATGTGATCGCATATAAGATGAAGTGGATCATTTTAGCCGCGGAGGCGGTATTCATAGGAATCGGGCTGTACTGTTCTTTCCGGAACCGACAGGTTTTCCACAAACGGTTTTTTCTGAAAGCGGCAGTTGAAAGCGTCGGGACAGAGGCGGCAAGCAGAATCCCGGTATTCCGGGCGTTGCCACAGGAACTCAGAATGCGGATACGGATCCTGCATCCGGATCAAAGCGAGAAGGAGAGCTGTACAGAGTATATTCGGCAAAAGGCGGCGCAGATCTACAGTATTCTGTTGGTCGCGAACACGATTCTATTGGTCATGTCATTCGGAATAACAGAGCCTCACAATATAGGCTATTCCCTGGAACGACCGGCATACGGCAGGAGGGATCGGGTCGAGACCCTTACGGCTAAAGGCGCGACGGAAGAGACAGAAGTCCGGATCACGGTGCCGATGCAGGATCCGACAGCTGAACAGGCGGAAGAAGTCCTGCGGATCGCCGAAGAAAAACTTCGTGAGGAGATTGAGAGGATCGCCCCTGTACGGGATGATTTCTATCTGCCTGTTCAGATTGGCGGCGTAGAGGTCTCCTATTTGCGAAATTCGGAGAATGGCAGATCGCACGTCAGCGAAGACGGCTTTATACGCGTTGAGGAGGATACAGAAGCAATCAGGCTTTCGGCCATACTCTTATATAAAACCTTCAGCAGGGTCTGTACTCTGAGTATCCCGATCAAAGAAGCAGACAGGCCGACATTTGCTCAGGTGGTACAGGGAGCGGTCGAATCAGCGGAACTGACACCTTCTGCTCTGGAGCTTCCTGCTACGGTTACGGTAGATGAAAGCGAAGAAACTGTTGTGTGGCAGACGCCGGAGAAACAAAAGGACATCAATCGCTATGTGTTATTGGCCTGGATTCTGCCTTTCGCGATCTTGCCTCTTGGCAGGATCGAATTGAAGCAAAAGGAGAAGGAACGGCTTAGAGAAATAACGCTGCGCTTTCCTTTTCTGATCGAAAAACTGACAGTATATCTCGGCGCAGGTCTTTCGTTAACGGAGGCGTGGAACAGAATTCCGATGGGGACAAGAATGAGTCCTTCCCTGGATAAAGATCCGCTGACAGAGGAAGTGGAGGTGACAAGGATACAAATACGTAACGGAATGCCTTTACAAGAGGCATTACAGGAATTCGGCGGAAGGATTCCGAATGCAGATATCAGAAAACTGGCCGGGATGCTGTCCAGAAATCTGAGAAGGGGGGATGATTATCTGCTGGACAGACTTACCGAACTGAACCAGAACGCATGGGAATCCTATAGAAAGGAGGTGAGGATTCGCTCGGAAGAAACCGAAACGAAAATGCTTCTTCCGATGATATTGCTGCTGCTCGTGGTTTTGCTGCTGGTCATGGCACCGGCGATGCTGACGTTCCGGGGATAATGCCCGGAAGACTGGAGGGAAACAATGGAAAAAGAATATGCTGGCATGGGGACATTAGAGATCGTTCTGATCATCGTTGTACTGATCGCATTGGTTTTGATGTTTAAAGGAACCATTGTTGATTTCGTATCGGGGATACTGGATGGAATCGAATCACAGGGGAAGAATTTCAATCCGGCGAAGATCGCGAAATGATGAAGCATAAAAAAGAGATCCGTCTGCCGGAAGAGCATTACGCAGGATCCTTTACGATAGAAGCGGCTGTCCTGATACCGCTCTTTGTTTTTCTGATGCTTGCGGTTCTGTGGAAACTGGTGGATCTCGGAGAACAGGCGGCCGCTGATTGCGTCAGCAGCCGTCTGCTGCTTTCGGTAGGTAACAGTGATGAAGAGGGCTATGCGTCCCGTCAGGAGGAAGCGCTGAATAACTGGTGGTTCTGCCGGACGCCGAGGGCGGAAATGATACGGACAGATCATTTTCTTTATTATACCGATACAGTCGAAGTAAGCTATTTGCCGAGATTTACCGGCGGCCAGGGCATACGGACGCAAAGCGCGGAACATATGATCCGTTCGGCAGTTTTTCGGAACCGGGTCGATTTTATCTGGGAAATGGCAGATAGGATTCCGGCTGTACGGGAACTGAGCAATACGATCAAAGAACGGCTTGCAGACCTGAAGGAGAGGATGACAGGCGGTATCCCATGAGACTTAACGAGGAGACAGGCATGGACAATAACAGACGATCGCTTACGGCAAGTATAACTGTGTTTTTTGCGTTGCTGATTCTGCCGTTATTGGCACTTGTTCTTGTTGTGCTGAAAGCGGTCTCCTCTCATATTGAGCAAAATGACTGTATCCGAATGACGATGACGGCAGGGAACGCGCTTCTCAGCTGTTATGACAGCAAGCTGGCTCATCGTTATGGTTTATACGGAGCAGATCAGGAACTGTTGGAAAGGTATGCCGGAGCGTTTGTCCGGGAAAACGAAAGAATACCGACAGAAGAAATACGGCAGACGCCGGCATACCTTGTAAGTCCGGATCCGTTATGGACCGGTTTCTTTCGCTATGCGGTCGGGAAGGTCAGTCTACAGACGGAAAAAACGCTGTCAGATCCGGATGTTTTGTCGGCGCAGATCCGAGAATTCATGAAGTATCGGCTGATAGCAGAGGGCTATGATGCCTTGCTAAAAGCCTGTTCTACAATAAAGGAGGTGTCGGCGGGAACCGGAATAGAGGGACAGTTCTCGAAGCTGCAGGATAAACTGACCGAATATGGGCAGAAATATCAGGAATTACTGATTTGCCTGTATCCCGATGGCGGTATGCGTTATTATGTTACACTTACGCAAAAGGATAAATATGCGCCGATAAAGCTGAAAGAAGCCGTTCGGGCGCTGCACGGCAAGAAAAAAGAAGAATTCATGCCTAAAGAAGTTCATACACTTCAACGATGGGACACCGCAGCTGAAAAGCTGGCAGAAATAAACCGAAAGGCCTGTGGAATCCTGAAGGAGATGGAAGAGATGCTTGCAGATATCCGCAAGGCAGCGCAGGAGCTGAAAACGGAAGCCGCAAAGCTGTCGGCAGAAGAACAGGATAACGCAAGAATACGGGATATTCTGAAGCAAACCGAAGAGATAGAGTCCAATCTATGGGGAGCAAACGGAGAACTTGCGGAATACAGACGGATTTGTACGGACAATGCCAATGTCACGGGAAGAATCACAGAGTATATTCCGCAAGTGCTGCACGCGGTAAAACATCAGAAAGAGGCTTCCGAACAAGCCTGGCAGGATGCTTTGAGTGCGGCAGATGCGTTTGCCGAGACATATCGGGATGACTTTGTGCTGCCGGAAACCGGATCCGGCGGGATATCGATCCGGAATCTTGGCAGAATCTGGGACTGGATCCTGGATTGGCGAGTGGATCTTAAAAAATACGGACCTGACAAAAACATTATTCCGGATCAGGAAGCAGAGGAGGTCTATCTTTCTGAAAAGGAGAGTCTCATGGAGGCGGTTGATGAGCTTGGCAGAGAAAGCACCCTGTGGGAGTCTTCTTTTGAGAAATTCGCGATTGTGGAATATTGTGTCGGAATGTTCCGCAATCTGGAAGACCAGGTTTTGCAGGAGGAGGGTAAAACCGCACTGAATCTTCGAAGAGAACCGTTCTCGGATGGTTTATTGAAGAACGAAACAGAATTCATCCTGAAAGGATCTTTTAACGAGTACCGGAATCTGAAAGCCGTAAGATTCCGCATTCTTGCGATTCGCTTAATTATGAACATGGCTTTTTTGAGAACGGATACGGAGAGAAACACGAAGATTTTGCAGATCGCGGCGCAGACGGGAGGCATGATCGCGCCGGGGGTCGGCACGAAAATAACCTATGACGCGATCCTGACGCTGTGGGCTGCCGCAGAGGCATATGTCGATTATAATATCCTGGTGCAGGGAGGAAGGATCGCGCTGATCAAATCGGG
>CACZPA010000216.1 GCA_902782895.1 uncultured Eubacteriales bacterium | reverse complement strand
GGTTTCTCCAGGAACCGAGCCTGAGAAGCACGAACTTGCATATCTCCTCACACAGTGCCGCCACCAGAAACGCGTTGAAGATCGCGTAGCTGACGCTTCCTTCCACAAGCCCCGGCGCCAGAGATTCCATAAATGTTTCCGCAAACACCGCCGGAATGCACGATATTGCGCCGAATATGAGGAGTTTGATGATCAGGCTCCAGGGTTCATGCTCCACCTTGTCTTTCCGGAATATGAAAATGATGATCAGGATTCCCGGCAGCAACGCCAGAAAAAGAAGATTCGTTTCCATTATTATTTTTCTCCTATATTTTTTCTCCCTTATATGTCTTGTAAATCTCATCCGCGTACGGCGGATCGATCTTGACCCGGATCCTGCCCGGACTTCCGGAGCCGCAGGTCAGGATGTGCTTCGCCATGCAGATGCCTTCGGACTCCTCTTTGATGACGCCGATGATAAAAGCATCCACGCCGGCAGCCTTCATCGCTTCTTCCATCGCGCTTCGCTTCTCCTTAGGCACAATGATGATCATCGAGCCGCTGGAGATCAGACGCAGGGGATTCACATCGAAAAGTCTGCAGATCTTCTCTGTCTCCGGATGCATCGGAATCGCGTCCTCCCAGACCTCAGCACCGGTATGGGAAATCTGACACATTTCCCATACTGCTCCCAGTATACCACCTTCCGTGATATCGTGCATCCCGTGTGTGCCGACCTTCCCGGCAGCAACGCCTTCCGGCACGACGCTTACAAGATCCAGAAACGACTTGGCCCTTGCGATCTCCTCGTCGGACACGAGTCTGCTGCCGTCTTCCCCGGCTGCTTTTCGGATCTCCTCTTCATGGTCGCAGGCGATGATGCCGGTTCCCTCCAGGCCGACAGCCTTGGTCATCATGATGAAGTCGCCCGGCTGCATATCGTTTCCGTCCTGTGAGGTTCCGGCAGGCGCTTTGCCGATGGCGGTGGAGACAATGACGGGCTGTCTGACAGCCGGTGTGATCTCCGTATGTCCGCCGATGATCTCAACGCCCACCTCCGCCGCTGTCGTTCCGGCCTGCTCCATGATTTCTTCGACATCTTTATCCGTCGTCCCTTCCGGGAGCATGCATGCCAGCATGATGCCCAGCGGCTGGATGCCGTTGGATGCGATATCGTTGCAGGTGATGTGGATCGCCAGCCTGCCGATGTCGCTGACTGTCGATGAGATCGGGTCTGTGGACATGACGCAGTCGTAGTCCCCGAAATCGATCAGCGCGCAGTCTTCCCCGATGCCGGGTCGGACCTTGACATCATCGTTTCTGTATGTGATCTTATCAAATACGATCTGCCGGAGCATATCGCTGTCTAATTTTCCGTTTTCCAGTTTCACTTTATCATCTCCAGGAAATCTTCTTCAGTAATAATGGGTATTCCCAGCTCCTTCGCCTTTTTGTTCTTGGAAGAAGCGGATCCTATATCGTTGTTGATCAGATAATCTGTCTTTTTGCTGACAGAGCCGGCGGTCTTCCCTCCCAGCTCTTCGATCTTCGCCTTGGCGGCGTCCCGGTTCTCGAAATGGGTCAGACTCCCGGTAATGACGAATGTCTTCCCCGCCAGAACATCGCCGGCGGCTTCAAAGCTTTCATCGATCGTCAGCACGCTGCGCAGGTCCTCCACGGTTCTTTGGTTCTCCTCGTTCGCGAAAAAGTCCGCGTAGGCTTTTGCCATGATATCGCCGATGCCCTCGATGCTGACCAGTTCCTCTTCAGTGAGCCCTGCAATTCTGTCCCACTTGTTCTGACAGGCGCGGCAGATCTGACGGGCATTGGCAACGCCGATATTCGGGATGCCCAGCGCATACAGCAGACGCTCGGGCGTTGTATGGGACGCCTTGTCTGCCGCGGCAAGAAGGTTTTCAAAGGATTTTTCGCCAAAGCCTTCCATGGTCACGATCCGCTGTCTGCACCCTTCCATGCGGAAGAGATCCGCAGGCGTTTTGATCCGCGCCTCATCCACGAACTTCTCCAGCGTGGCTTCCGACAGACCTTCGATGTTCATAGCATTACGCCCTACGAAATGGGTGAACGCCTTGATCCGTTTCGCCGGGCACTGCGCGTTGACACAGTGGACCGTCTCGATCCCGTTCTCACTGCGGATCGCGGTATCATGTCCGCAGACAGGACATTTTTCCGGCGGTCCGATCAGCCTGCGCGGCTGCCCGTCCTCGGTCTGTTCCTTCCCCTTCGACTTGTTCTGCGCGATCTGCGGGATGATCATGTTTGCCTTGTAAACGCTGATCGTATCGC
>CACZPA010000215.1 GCA_902782895.1 uncultured Eubacteriales bacterium | reverse complement strand
TCTTCTTGAATTCAAAACTATACTTCGCCATACAAAAACCGACCTCCAATCATTAGATTTTAGGTCTAACTTTTGGGGGTCGGTTCACATACAGCAGTCTCCTTTTTCTGTGTGATCAATTTATTCAGCACCGGTGCAAGGGCCTCCGCCCATAGTCTGCAGCCTTCCGCGTCCGGATGGTCTCCGTATCTCGCAAGCTGCGGCGCTCCCGGCATCCCGAGAACCCTCCCGCAGTCGAAAACCGCATCCGCCCCCCAGTCTTGAATCGTTCAGGATAAACCGGTTAACGATCTGACGTTTTCTTTCAAACTCGGGATCGTTCCCGAAGGGAGGTACCGTCTGGACCAAAACGCTGCATCCTGCCGACTTCAGCTCCGCTACGATCTTGACGAGATTCTCTATCAGCTCTTCTTCCGAGAAACCGTTCTGAAGATCGTTTACACCGAAACAGACCGAAACGATGTCATTCTGCTTTGCCTGCTCCATCCAGATACCGCCCGCCGCCGCATCATCGGCGCGGGCCCACCCCATACCGATGTTCCGGTAAGCAATTCCGCCATATCCGATCAATTCAGCTGTGCGGGCCGCATAGTATGTATAGCTATCGAAGGGAGTACCGATTCCCTGAGTAATGGAATCTCCCCAGAAGCACACCCGTGTCGTCACCTCTCTTGTACAGCCGGTCATAGACGGAATCGGCATATCCGGATCCGGGACCCACCCCTCCGGAGTCTGCCGGAAGATCGGAACAATACTCTCTCTATGGCTGGGAAGAAGCCGGCCGGCATACGTAAGCTCGATCCCAAGATACTGTCCCTTTTTGACGCTTAGACGAACCGGATCGGTCGCGAAAATCTCTCCCGAAGCAACATTCTTCCTGTTCTTCCCGCCAAAGCGCAATTCGGTCCGCGCCACCTTATCTTTGACCGGATCCGCCGTATCGGAAACAGCGACAGAGGCACTGTAAATGACCCAGGGACCTGCAGGCATATCTCTGACGATCTCTGCTCCATCCGCGAAGGTTGAATCCGTAATACAGGAAAACAGAAACGCAAAATCATATATTCCTTCTACATAGAGCTTATTATAGACCCGACCGGTCCGCGTCTCTCCGTCCGAAGGGAACAGCATATGAACGCCTCCCGCGGCGAGCGTAGAGGAAGAATACTGTTTCAAAAGCCACTCCGCCATGATGGATATATCTTCCTCACCGTATGATGGTCGTGATTTAGTCTTTTTTCATTCAGATTGTCGGACCCTCTGCGGGACAATTCCATCGTATCGATAATCCTACTTCAAACATCCGGGACCAGGGCATCCACGTATCAAGTATAACCAATTGGTCAGCGATACTGGGCAAGAATTCTTTGGCAGCCTGAAGCAGATGCGTCCGAACCAGTTCACTGATCTCTCCCCGCTGCTCTCCTACATTAAAATAATCAAATCCCCGCTTGGGCAAATCATCCTTTGTGATCTGCTGACGCACGACGCTGTCATAACAGATATCTTCCAGATAACGCAATGCCAAGAAGTCCCAATGCCCTTGCGTCATCCCGACGATCAACGCATGGACACCTTCCGCTATCGCAGTTCCCAAGGTATTGGAAGAAGTATTCCATCCGGAATAGCCGTGAAGACGAGAGAGCATCCCTTGCTGGTCCAACATAGATATCAGCTCCGGATCTCCGCCGTTCGCATAAGCATTATCCGCCAGCGTCACTGTCTTGCCCCTTTCCAGTGTATCCTCCAGGAACAGCACAAATTCAGCAAGGTTCCGCTCCACAGTATATCCCGGATCCGACTCAGGCCACACAACGCCGGATCTTCCGTTTCGGCCGGGATAAGAAATCCCGAGAATAATATCCGCTTCACCCGGGCTTAAGGCCATCCGGCATCCGGCCGCGATCAAATGATACTTGATGGTTTCTCCGAGAGGTCTGTCTTCAAATGGCGGTATTTCCATCAGTGAACCGGTTGCCGCCGTTTTAACATATACCAGCGGCCTCTTCCCGCAAAAATGCAGCAGTATCCGACTCATCATTGTCAGTCCCAATTCATCGGCTCCGGGATACATCAAAGCCTTCATTCCAAGGTGAAGGTCGGAGATCCGTTTCCGGATCTTTTCCTGATCCATCGCGGTAAATCCGTAACGGGCACTGTCGTCCTGAGGAAACACAAGAAAATCGATGGTTCCGTCCGCAACCAGCTCAACTGTTTCCAGATCAAAACTCAAATTGAACTCCCGGCGGCTCAGGTAATCCCGAAGTGCTTCCTGAGGTACACGTCCGCTGATCTCCTCCACTTCGTTTTCCTGGCACAGCCCCAAACGAAAGCGATGTCTCGCGTCTCCCAGAAGATAGATCTCCCGTCCGCAATCCGCATAGTAATCCGGTTCCTCATCCGAACTGGAATACCTGGGACAGCGCATGATACACTGATAAGCGTAGATCAAAAGCGAGGGATGCTCTTTCTTAATCTGTCGGATCACATCCAATCGCTTCATAACAGTCTCCCGGTCAAGATAATGCAGCCGGGAGGGGATCAGACCACCGTAAAGCAGCTGATCCATGGATAGAATAAGGCCGTCCGCGTCCCGTGATTCTGTCAGCAGAAAACCGCGAACTTCTTCCGGATCCGACGGTACCTTCTTATTGCCGAGGGCAGAAGGAGTACGGATCATCATGGCATCCCCGAACAAGCTTGGCGGAAAAAGCATGTTGCACGGCCGTTCATCCATTGGCAGATATACAACTTTCTTCATAACGTTACTCTCTTAAATGTCTTTCCAGTGCAGCTGGAAGCCATGATCCAAAAGCAGCTGCTGGAAATCAGAAAGATACTGATCCGCGACTTGTACAGGAGTCAATGCATTTCTCACGCAATAAGCTGCCAGATATCCCGCTGCCTCTCCAATCGTCCATTCCACAGGATGCAGCCGGAAACAACCGCCGGTAAGATGCGTAGCTCCGATATTCTTACACGCGGGAAGCAGATTGCGCATCCGGATGGGTATCATAGCATTCAAGGGAATCTCAAAGGGCTGTGTCGCCGCGTACATGGAAGTCCTTGTTACCGTCGTTGAATGCAGATCCATGGCATAATGCCCCACGCCGACACTGTCCCTAAGACGTCTGGGCTCGAAATTCCATTCTTTTGTGATATCCTGCTCGACAATGGTTTTTCTACTGACGATTCTCCTGGATTCCCGGATGTAAGGCGCTTTAGCCAGACCATCCTCTGTTCCGATCATTGTTCCGTCAAGCCGGACGGGGTATCCCTGTTCCCACAGCCAGTAAACACAGCATTTCGTCAGTTCTTTAGCTTCTTCCGCATGCTGTTCAGCCAATGGATCATCGATAATATTCCCGAAACTATAATCATTCTGCGGCCAGTTCAGCAGTGTGATCTCCGGTCTTCCGTCAGTAAAATAAGGCGGATACTGAATCCGGCGATATCGCCAGAGTCCCAGATCAGAAGCTCCGGGCTCGTTGTCATAGAATGCGAAATGTGTCAATCCATGTGCACTCCAGGCGTTCCAGCCGAGCAGCGGATAGTCTTTAATCGTCAAAGCAGCGAAGCGATCGTAATCCGCCGGTTTTTCCATCGGCGTCCTTTCCTTATCCAGACGCAGGGCCGCTACCCAGGTAATCGGCTGCTGATCTGCCGGATCCGCTTTGATTGCGGCATGCGGCTCTCCGGTTTCTTCCCGGGATTCCGCACCGACCCGGTATTCAGTCCCTGTAATCGGCAAGAGATCCCCTTTATCCGTCGCGTCAAGGAAATAACTTGCCTTGATCTGCGAACGGTGACCTTCAGAATCCTCGACCATAACCGAAATCACCTGATCATCTCGTACTTCCGCCGCAACACAGCGTGTTTCCAGATGAAGCGTCAGCAGTCCCTGATCCAGATACGGCTGCAGCGACTGTGTAAGCAGCCGATGCGCCATCCTCGGATCGAGTCCGATCCTGCTCACCCAGCATTTACCTGGATTCAGCGGCCTTTGCTCCTTCAAAAGGTCTGATGCTGAAGGATCGTTGTAATAGAGGCTACGTATATCCTCGCGGAATTGCCGATAACTGTCGGTCGCTCCCTGCGTTTCGATCCATTGATTTTCATCCGGTGGTACAGCCTGACTCGTCATCTGGCCCCCGATCCAGTCCGTTTCCTCACACAGGAAAACACGCATCCCGCTCTCACAGGCCGCTCTTGCCGCCTGTACCCCGCCAAGGCTCCCGCCTATAACAGCTACATCATAGGACAATACCATAATCTCGCCTCATTCTCCGATAATCTCACCGATCATTTGATCCACCAGACTCAGACAGCGCGGTAAATGGAACGGGCCTTTATAAGTTGATCCTTTGCAGGCCGGCTGCGTCGGTTTACCGTCACGCCGCAGATATCCATACCATTCACCATATAAGGGATCGGAAAAATGCTCTTTGCTATAGTCAAGTGTACGGAAAAACCATTCAAGGTACTCCTTTTTTCCGGTATCCCTATAAAGCATCAAAGAGGAGATAAGGATCTCATTATGAGGCCACCAGAGTTTCATATCATGCTCGTAGGCTTCCGGAGGACGGCCCAGACAGTCCACAAAGTACAGCAGTCCGCCGTATTCATGATCCCAGCCGGCATTTATGGCACGATTAAATATTACTTCGGCCTTATTCACAAGTCCGGTATCTCCTGTACGTCCGGCGTGTTCTAACAGGAACCAGACACTTTCAATATCATGTCCCGGATTCACGATGCGTCCATCAGTAATATCGAGTCTGGCCTCTCCCTCCGGCCCTACGTTCTCAAGCACACAACCCAGATCGTCTTTAACGTGATACCGGAAGATATTCTCCACACAGTTTGCCGCCCGTTCTTCATATAACGTGCGCCTATCAGGATCTACGCGCATCAGCACGCTTGTGACATTCAGATATATCATCGGTATACCGAAAGCGCGTCCGGTACGCGTTTCAGGAATCGTCTTAGGTCCAAGTCCGGTCAGATCCGGCATGCCGTGGCTAAGCTTCCAGTACAGTTCATAGGCTTCTCTGGCGCGTTCCAGACAGTCACGGTCACCGGTCACCCCATAGTATTCCGCATTGGCCATGGCATAAAACGCCTCCGAATAATAATACCTGCGCTGACGGAGAGGTCTGCCGTCTGCTGTGACAGTGAAATACATACGGTTCCCGGCTTCACGGTTCACGCAATATGCTTCCATAAAGTCAAGACAGCTTTTTGAGGCGGCAAGCCATTCCTCTTTCACCCCATACTGTCTGCAAAGCCAGGCGAAGACCCAAGCACATCGTCCCTGCATCCAGACACTCTTATCGGTGGAATAGACCTTTCCTTCACGGTCAAGACATGTATAAACTCCTCCATGGACTCTATCCATGCCGTTTTCCAGCCAGAAACGTACACAACGGTCGAGTTCATCCCGGATCCAGACCCGAGCTTCCATGAGCTTATTGTGATCCATTATCCGATACTCCTTTACAGATATTTCTTACCACCTGAACAGCAGCGGCGCGAAATCGTGCAGGGCTCTCCTCCACGCGCCGAATTCATGGAACTGATTAGCGTAGATATATCGGTGATAATTCGGCAGCTTGTCGATCCCGTAACGGGCGCAGAGGGTATCGTCCATGGCAAAGCGTTCCTTCAGATTGTCCTTGTCGCCGACCGCGCGGAAGAAGACCTTGTAATCCTGCGCGAACTGCTCCGGATCCTTCAGGCCTGCCAGATGTGCCAGGCTCTCCGGCGAATCGTCATAAACCGCCCGCATAAATCCGCTGAACAGGCCGACCGCGGAGAAAAGCTCCGGATGCGTCAGTCCGATCAGACTGGACTGGGTCGACCCCATGGAAAGGCCCGCCATCGCGCGGTTTTCCGGACCGGTCTTGACCCGGTAATGCTCCTCGATATAAGGGATACAGCTTCCAAGCAGATTGTCACCGAAGGCCTTGTCCGTAAAGGCCCTCTCCCCGCTCTTGTAGCGGATCATACCGTTATTCATCACGATAATGAAGGGCACGATCTCACCGGCGGCGATTCCGTTGTCCATGATCGCGGATACCCGCCCGTTGAACTCCCAGGTGACTTCGTTCTCCGTCATGCCGTGCTGCAGATACAGCACCGGATAGGATTCCGTCCCCTTCATGTATCCCGGCGGCGTATAGACGATGCAGCGCTCATAGCGGTTCATCGCCTGGGACCAGTAGATCTCGCGCGTCACGCTGCCGTGGGGAACATCCTGCACATGGATGTAAGGCGTCTCCGGATCCGGGATGTCAATGTAATTGACCGGGCGGTTACGGTGCCAGGAAATCGGCGCGTACGGATCCAGGAAGCAGGCGCCGTCCAGGATATAATCAAAGGAATGGGGGCCAGCCTTGATCGGATCCCAGGGAAGTGTCCCTGTGAAGGTGCCGTCATCCTGCTTTGTCAGTTCGAAGTTAAAAGCCTTGCTGGTCACCTGGACCTGTTTTACCGTAGGCGCGTAGATTGTGAAAACAACGTCTCCGTTCTCGAGGATCCTGACGCCTGTATTAAGAGTCTTAACTGTCCCGTCCGGATCCGTAACGGTCTGCGGCAGCAGCGGATCATAGTGCAGCGGCCAGTCCTGATAAATCTGTGCTCCGATTAAATCAGCGTTAAACATT
>CACZPA010000214.1 GCA_902782895.1 uncultured Eubacteriales bacterium | reverse complement strand
TCTTCCTTCGTCCCGAAGAAAAGCTCTTTCCCGATATGCAGGATATGGCTCGCGGAGCGGATCGCGGCCTCGATATCGTGTGAGATCATGATAATCGTCACGCCTTCCTGATTGAGCTCCGCGATCAGGCTGTACATCTCGGCCGTCACCTTGGGATCCAGGCCCGCGACAGGCTCGTCCAGCAGCAGGATCCTGCGCGTCGCGCACAGAGCCCGTGCCAGGAGCACTCTCTGCTGCTGTCCGCCCGACAGATCCCGATAGCACCGATCGGCAAGCGGCAGGATCTCCATACGGCGCATGTTTTCTTCCGCGAGCTTTTTTTCTTCTTTATTATAAAAGGGACGCAGGCCGCTGCGGCTGATGCAGCCGGACAGGACGATCTCCCGCACGGACGCGGGAAAATCCTTCTGCACGACCGTCTGCTGCGGCAGATATCCGATCTCATTGCGCTTCAGCCCATCTCCGATCACGATCCGGCCGCTGATCGGCTCCTGCAGCTGCAGAAGCGTTTTCATCAGGGTCGTTTTGCCGGAACCGTTCTCCCCGACGATACACAGATAATCACCGGCGTTCACGGTAAAGCTCAGTCCCTCTACGATGACCTGTCCGTCGTATCCGAGCGACAGATCTTTTACTTCAAGCAAAGACATACGTTCCTCCCGTCAGATACAGTTTTCACACAATCCGTAGAAAACCGTCCGCTGCGGATCCATCTTAAAACGATGCTCCTCCAGCAGATGCGCCTGCAGCGACTCCACTTCGTCACAATGCAGATGGATCAGCTTCCCGCATTTCACGCATTTGCAATGGTAGCAGACGTCCGGATGCACATGCGCGTCCTCTCCGGTGTATTCAAAACAGGCGGAAGTATGGCCGTCGACCGTATATTTACTGACAATCCCATCGTCCACGAGCTCCTCCAGGCGCCGATACACCGTCGCCTGGCTGATGGAAGCGCCGTGCGAGGTAAAATACGCGCAGACCTCACCGGCCGTAAAGTGTACGCCGGGGGCTGCTTTGAGGTAGTCCATCAGCATGTCTCTCTGCTTCGTTTTATATCTGGAATGAGTATTCATGGAAGCCTCCAAATTGAATTTGAAAATGTTTCTCAATTATAAGGCTGCCTGTCCATTCTGTCAAGAGATTTGCGAATCATTTTCAAATCCGCAAATCCGATCGCAAAGCTTGACAGGTATAACCGTCTTTTGTATAATCGAATCAGAAATCAGCTGTAACTTTTAATTCAATAATATAAGGGGGATTCACAACAATGGCAATTCAAAAAGTTGTCGTAACCGGCGGCGGCGTACTTGGCACACAGATCGGCCTGATGTGCGCCTATTATGGCTTTGATACAACGTTCTGGCTGCGTTCGGAAGGTTCGATCGGCAGGACACAGCCCAAGATTGAGCGTTATTCTGCTCTGATGCTTGAGGATCTGGCGAAGGCCAAGGCTCTTGTCGGTTCGCCAATGGGCGCTTTTGTTTATCCGAAGGGCCTCATCCGTGACTGGAAAGCCGCTACCGCCGAGAGCATCGACAAGCAGATCGAAGAAGCAAAATCCAATTTCGCGTCAAAAATCCATATTGAGCTGGATCTGGCCAAGGCTCTGGAAGACGCGGACTTTATCATCGAGTCTATGACAGAGGATCCGCAGGCCAAGATCGGCATGTACACCGCGATGAAGGATCTGATTCCGGAGAAAGCGATTCTCTGCACCAACTCCTCCACCATGCTTCCGAGCACGTTCGCGTCCTATACGGGATGCCCGGAGAAGTATTGCGCGCTGCACTTCGCGAACACGATCTGGAAGAACAATACGGCGGAAGTCATGGGCCACGCGGGGACGGATCCGGCGGTCTACGACAAGGTCGTCGAATTTGCCGCGCAGATCGGTATGGTTCCGCTGAAGCTGCACAAAGAGCAGCCCGGCTATATTCTGAACTCCATGCTGGTACCGTTCCTAAGCGCCGCGCAGGGTCTGTGGGCTAACGGTGTCGCGGATCCGGAGACCATTGATCTGACCTGGAGGCTGGCGACCGGAGCGCCGGCAGGACCTTTCCAGATTCTCGATATCGTCGGACTGGAGACCGCTTACAATATCAATCAGATGAAGCCGGACGCGCATACGGAAGGCACTCTGACCAACAGAATCGGTACCCTGCTGAAGGAAAAGATCGACAAGGGCGAAACCGGTGTCAACGCTGGCAAGGGTTTCTACGATTACAGGAAATAAATCATAATCTGCACCAGCGGCACCATTATGCCGTTGGTGTTTTTCAAAGGAGGAAATATGGTTAAAATCGCAATGATCGGATGCGGAGACATCTCCGGCATCTATCTGAAAAACCTGACCTGGACCTTTAAGGAAGTGGAGCTTGTCGGTGTCTGCGATCTGCAGCCCGAGCGCGCTGAACGCGCGGCTGACTATGTCAAGAACGCGATCCAGGAAGGCGCGGACGCTCCCTTACCGAAGATCTACAAGGACATGTATGAAGCGTTCCGGGATCCGGAGGTACAGGTCATTCTGAACCTGACCCGCCCCGCAGAGCATTTTGACGTCAGCAAAAACGCCCTGCTCGCCGGCAAGAGCGTCTATTCCGAGAAGCCGCTCGGCATCTCGATGGAAGAAGGCAATGAACTTGTCGAACTGGCCGTGAAAAACGGACTGCACCTTGGCGGCGCACCGGATACTTTTATGGGTGCGGGCATACAGACCTGCCGCCGGCTGATCGACGACGGGTATATCGGCGACGTTATCGGCGCGAATGTCTCGATGATCTGCCGCGGGCACGAGACCTGGCATCCGGATCCGGAGTTCTACTACAAAGCGGGCGGCGGACCGATGCTCGATATGGGTCCGTACTATGTAACCGCGCTGGTCAATCTGCTCGGAGAGGCCAAGGCGCTCACCGGTATGACCAAGCGCAGCTTTCCACAGCGGCTGATCACGTCCAAACCGCACAGCGGCGAGACGATCGATGTAGACGTGGACACATATCTCGCCGGCAATATCCTCTTCGCGAACGGCGCGATCGCTTCGATCTTCACGACCTTTGACGTGTATTACACGCAGCAGGCGCATTTTGAGGTATACGGCACCAAGGGCACGCTTGCCGTCCCGGACCCGAATACTTTCGGCGGGCCTGTCCTGCTCTACCGTCCCGAGGATTTCGAAGCTGGTCCTACTGTGGATCCGGCGCTGCGCAAGATCGTTTTCGACCCGTATACGAAATTCCGTCAGATCCCGCTGATGTTCGACTATCGCGAGAACTCCCGCGCGCTCGGGCTTGCCGATATGTGCAAATCCATTGAAACCGGCCGCGCCTGGAGAGCGGATTTCCACCAGCAGCTGCACGTTCTGGAGATCATGACCGGCTTCTCCAAGGCATCGGAGAGCGGCAAGGTTCTGGAGCTTCAGACACACTACACCCGTCCCGAAATCATGAAAAACAACGCCCTGCACGGTGTGCTGGACGCGTAAAAGGAGGAATACCATGAAACCCTGTTATACAACCTGGACCTGGATCAAGGACAGAACGCCCGAAGGCGCCAAGCGCCAGCTGGAGGAATCTTTCCGGGAATGCAAATTCCTGGGCTATGATTACATCGAAAACTTCGCGTTCATCGCGGACTATTTCCCGGATCCGCAGGAGCTCGTCGAGATGACCAAGCGCTGCGGCGTCTATCTCTGCAATCTGTACGGACACTTCACGTTTGACGTGGACGCCGAGATCGAGAGAGCCAAGAAGCAGGTCAAATTCATCTCCGATATCGGCGGCAAATGGTTCAACTGCCAGAACGCCGGATTTGGCGATGACGGTCCTTCCGAGCGTCCGACCAATCCCGAGATGCTCGACAAGATCTGCACGATCGCGAACGCGGTCGGAGAATACGCCAAATCCGTCGGCGTGGAGCTCTGCTTCCACCCGCATTACGGCACCTGCGTTTTCAATGAAAGCGATATCGATTACATGCTGGAGCACACGAATCCCGATTATGTCTCCTTCTGCATCGACACGGCCCACACGACGCTCGCGGGCATGGATCCCGTCGCGCTGATCCACAAGATCGGACCGCGCATCGGTTTCATGCATCTGAAGGACGTGGACACCTATGAGCTAAAGAAGGCTGAGGGCCGCGCAAAGATGGCGACTTTCCGCGCGCTTGGACACGGTACGGTGGACTTTAAGGGCGTCAAGGCTGCTCTGGAGGAGGAAGGCTATGACGGCGTGCTCTGCGTGGAGCTCGACCGTCCCGAGGTCGGCAACTTCCACTCCGCCGAAGTCTCCCGGATCTACATCAAGGACGTTCTGGGACTGTAATCGTCCGCCGCCGGACGGATTATTCTGACCGGACGATACATTCTGATCGGGTGGAACTTTCAGTCCGGACAATTCATCACAACGCAAAAACTCCCCACGGTCACCGGGTATGCCTGGAAGCATATCAGCCGCGGGGAGTTTTCGCGTTAGGTTCATATTCTATCGGTAGATCGGTTTATCGGTCTGCTTATTTCTGTGAGGCCAGGAATTCGCGGAAATCGGACAGGACGACATCATTCTCCTCCATCCACCTGAAGAACTCCGGAGAAGTCACGCTGCGCAGATCCTGCGTTCTGACGACGTTGAAATTGCCTTCATGGAAGAGCTGCTCATCCACATATCCGCAATGGCATACGATCCAGATGTATTCTTTCTCAAGAAGCGCTGCCGTATTCTTCGGATCCAGCAGGAAACCCAGCATATCGGCCTTCATCTGGTTCTCATATGTCGGCGGGTTGATGTACCATCCCATCGTCGAACCGACGTTGTCATAGTCATGCATCTTCAGTGTGCAGGGCTTGCCGCACTCCTCGGCCAGCTGCCGGATAACCTGCGCGTGCGGCTCCGGGCAATACGCATGCGCGTGGAAATAATCCGGATCCTTGCCGATCAGCTCACGGTAACGCTCCAGCTGCGCGCGGAATTCACGCTCAATATCTGCCGGATCGCAGTGATCCTTGCCGGGTGCCCACGGAGCGACACCGGGATTATCCTCCGCGAAAAGTCTGCGGTGCGTATTCATGTCGATAAAACGTCCCTCTGCGTCGACCAGTGATGGTACGTCCTTGGGATCACAGACTGGGAAACCGTTGCAAAGGTTGAAATCGATACCCAGAGCGATCTTGTCAAGATAGGGCTTGATCATCTCCGCGCACTCCGGCGCCCAGGCCATATTGGTGAAAAATCCTGTGTTGCGGATCGCGCCGTGCTCGATACCGTAGATAATGCCGCTTGCGACTGCCGGGGTAATACCGTAGTCATCAGACTGAAGAATCAGTTTTGTCATCATATTCACCTCTTAATAGATTCCCTTCAGACGGGGGTATTTTTCCTGTATGTCCTTAATGTAGCCTTCATAGTCGTCCAGAGCCTTCTGCAGCTCGGGGATCGGCACCTGCTTCACAAGGCCGCGGATGATCTGCTCGCCCTTCGCGCAGGCCGCGTCACGCTCCTCAATGCTCTTGAAAGGAGCGTCCGTGCCGCCGTGCTCCTCCGGCTTGCCGAAAAGGATGCAGGCGTTCGCGCCGCAGGCTCTGGCCGCCTTGGTAAGACGGATCATTCTCGGATCCTGCACGGTCAGCTCTTCCGGAATCGGTTTGCCGTTCGGGTCGACCGGGAGGTAATCCTCCTGGTGCAGCATCTTATACGCGCCGTAGGCCATCGCGTGCAGAATGCCGAATCCATAAGGCTTTCCGTTCTCGTCCTTGTATTCCATCATCGGCTTCATCATATTGACGTCGCAGACCATGACCTTGGTCTCCTGGAAGAAATCACGGACCATCGCGTCAATATACAGCGGTGCGGGCATGTGCGCGGAGAGCATGAAGATCTTCTTGAAGCCCTGCGCTACCAGGGAGTGGCAGATTTTCATCAGATAATCGATGCTGTCGCGTACGCTCATCTGTACCGTCGCGTTGCTGATGACCGTACCGCCGGGGAAATTGTACGGCAGATTGATCAATGCCAGTCCGTCATACTCCTCCGCCATGGCAAGCGCCATCGCCTCGGGAACGATCTGTTCGACATCGACCGGCATTCCGCCGTGGACTTCGACAACACCGACTCCGACAAAAACCGTATTGCCGCCGCGCTCCAGATACTCTTCGACCTCTGACGCGAGCATCTTATTCAGAATTCTGGTTCTCATCGCATGTCCTCCTTCTTAATATATGCCCTTCAGACGCGGATACTTCTCCTGAATGTCCTTGATGTATTCCGCATAATCGTCCAGAGCCTTCTGCATCTCTCCGATCGGGATTCTCTTTACGACCTCGCGGATCAGCGCTTCACCCTTAACGCAGGCCGCGTCGCGCTCTTCAACGGTCTTAAACGGCGCGTCGGTGCTGCCGTGCTCGCCCAGCTTGCCGTAGATCGTACAGGCAGGTACTCCGCAGGCTTTCGCGGCTTTCGACAGGCGGACCAGCCGTGGATCCTGCACTGTTTCCTCATGCGGAATGGCTTTGCCGTCCGGATCAACCGGAAGATAGCATTCCTGGTGCATCATCTTGTATGCACCGGCCGTCATCGTGTGGATGATGGTAAAGTCCATCGGCTTCCCGGGTTCGTTAAGGCTCATCATCGGACGCATCGTGTCGATGTTGCAGACCATAACCTTGGTCTCCTGGAAGAAATCGCGGACCATCGCGTCGAGATAGAGCTTGGCCGGACCATGCGCGGAGAGTGTAAAGATCTTCTTAAAGCCCTGAGCGACCAGGGAATGGCAGATTTTCATCAGATAATCGATACTGTCGCGGACGCTCATCTGTACCGTAACATTGCCGATAATAGTGCCGCCGGGGAAATTATAAGGCAGATTGATCAGCGCCAGTCCGTCATACTCCTCCGCCATGGCAAGTGCCATCGCTTCCGGCATGATCGTCTCGACGTCCGCCGGC
>CACZPA010000213.1 GCA_902782895.1 uncultured Eubacteriales bacterium | reverse complement strand
GCCTCGTTGTCCCACTGCTAAATCCCGAATTCACAGTCTATATGAGCCCTGAGCATTCATTATAATCTTTTTCCCGCGGCGGGTCAAGCTTTCCGCAAAGTCTTTACAATTTAGGAATTTATGATATAATTACAGAGATTATAGTCAAAAGAAAAGAGGGCAACCTTTATGAGATATCATTTTATCGGGATCGGCGGAATCAGCATGTCAAGCCTTGCCTGCATTCTGCAGTCCCGCGGCCATGTCATCTCGGGTTCCGACATTAAGGAAACACCGATTGTGCAGGCACTCCGTGACAAGGGCATTTCGATTGCGATCGGACAGCGCGCGGAAAACATCACTCCCGGGATCGACGTCGCGGTCTTTACCGCCGCGGTGCACGAGGACAATCCGGAGCTCATCGCGGCGCGCGCGAATTGTCCCCGCGTCATCGAGCGCTCTGTGCTGCTTGGCGAAATGATGAGTGAATACGAGCATTCCATCGGCATCGCGGGTACGCACGGCAAGACCAGTACCAGCACGATGCTTTCCTATATTTTCCTGAATTCCGAGCACGATCCGACCATCACGATCGGCGGCATTCTCGATATTCTGCATTCCAATTACCGCGTCGGCCACGACGACTTCTTCATTGCCGAAGCCTGCGAGTATTCCGACAGCTTCCTGCAGTTCCATCCGGAGACCGGGATCGTCCTCAACGTCGAGCCCGAGCATCTGGATTATTTCAAAACCTACGAGCGCATGGTCTCTTCGTTCCGCAAATATGTGGACGGGCTGAAGCCGGGCGGCACCCTGATTCTCAATTCGGACTATGTGAAGCTTTTCCCGGAATATACCGGCAAAATGCTGACGGTATCGCTCTCTGACTCCGGCGCTGACATTTTCGCGAGCAATATCCGTCCCTCCGCGGATCATATGGAAAACACCTACGATCTGATCTACAAGGGACAGGATCTCGGACAGATTCATCTGAATGTGCCCGGCTCGCACAATATTTTCGACAGTCTATGCGCCGCCGGAGCCGCGCTTGTAAACGGCATTCCGTTTGAGACGATCGTCCGCGGCCTTGAGCTTTACCGCAGCCCGAAGAAACGCTTCGAGTACAAGGGGACCGTCAATGGTTTCCGGATCATCGACGACTACGCGCACCATCCTTCCGAAATCCGCGCGACGCTGCAGGCGGCCCGCGAAGTCGCGGAAAAAGACATCTACGTCGTGTTCCAGCCGCATACTTACAGCCGGACCAAGACTTTCTTCAAAGAGTTTGCCAAAGCTCTTTCTCTCGCTGACCATGTGGTCCTTGTCGACATTTATTCCGCTGCCCGGGAAAAGGATCCCGGCGACATCCATTCCCGCGATCTGGCCGCGGCCGTAGCCGCCCTCGGGACTGATGCCCGCTACTGTCCCTCTTTCGCGGACGCGGAAGATTATTTCTTAAAAAATTGTTGTCCACAGGATCTGTGCATAACTATGGGAGCCGGAGATGTCGCTGCCATCGGCGAAAACATGCTCCGCGCCTGACCTGTCCACATTATCCACATCCGCGGCGAGGTTTTCCCTCCCTGCAGATGTGGATTTTTTAATTTCGGAAACACGGCTTTTTAACGGCCCCTTCCACTTCTGTCCACCTTATACACACCCCTGTGGACAAATCCCCCACCCCACCCGGTGGACAAGACTTTCTTCACAAATGAAGAAAAATGGGGTATACTGTGATACCACAGGGAGACAAAGAAGCGCCCGTGCATACAAGCACGCATCCGATCATGCTTGCATGAATCGGAAAGGGCTTGCATGCAACGGGCGATGAATTTGGATCCCGCCCGAACATGAGCGGGGAGCGGATTTCCGCAGGAAATCCAGCGGAACGCGAATGTTCGGAGGATCGCGAAGGTTCGCAGAACCGCAGCGATCCGTGGTATCACTTTCACCTCGGACATTGAACACCTATGTTAGAGGATCGCGGAGGTTCGCAGAACCGCAGCGATCCGTGGTAGCACCCACCCCCTCGACCCACCCGGCCTTCCGGCCGTATCCATATAAAGGAGCGCTATCTATGTCTTATCTTGGTCTGCACAACCCCTCAGCTTCGTCCACACCGGTCCCCGACCGGTTCCTTTCCGAATGGATGCTTTGCGCAAGCGGCACCTATGTTAAGGTTTATCTGTATTTTCTGTATCTATCCCGCCATGGCAGCATCGGCCAGTCCTCCAAGGACGCTGCCCGCGTGCTGTATATGACGGAGTCCGATATTCTCGAGGCCATCCATTACTGGGAGGAAAAAGGCGCTCTTGCCGTAGACCACAGTGGAGATACGGAAGTTCTGGTTTTCCCGGAACTGTCTCTTCCTGTACCCTCTCCCCGTGATCCCGAGCAGGATCCGTCCCGCCGCGCCACCACGGCTGTTCGCCCGTCCGCTTCCGCAGCGGGCCCTGTTTCCATGACGAATTCTGTCCCTGCCGCAAACGCCATACCCACAACAGATTCTGTCCCTGTGCAGAACCTCACTGCCGATTCCGACTTGGATCCCGACAGCAGCACCGCCCTGGTTTACTCCGACGAAGCTCTGCTTAGCGAATCCCTGCACAGCGAAACCATTAGCGCTGAAACCGCAAACACCGAACCGACAAATACTGTCACCGCCAAGGTCATCCATATCGACCAGCCGCCGGTCTATCTGCCGGTCGAGCTCGCCCAGTACCGCAAGGATCCTGCCGTCCAGCATCTTTTCGCCCTCGCGGAGAAATGCCTCGCGCGGCCGCTCTCCAACCCGGTCGCTTCTGCGTTGTACAGCTTCTACGATTATTACAAGCTTCCGATCGATGTCGTCGAATATCTGATCCAGTACTGTACCGGCAACGGCCAGCGCAGCATCAACTATCTCGAGGCCGTCGCCCGCGACTGGTCGGAGAATAAGATCGATACCGTCGACAAGGCAGAGTTCCAGGTCCGTCGCTTCGACATATACCGTCCCTATCTGCGCGAAATGGGAATCTCCCGTTATCCGACGGATCAGGACGCCAGGGTTTTCAGCGAATGGGAGGAAAAGTACCATCTTTCCCAGGAAATGATCCTGGAGGCATGCCGCCGAGCCAAGGGCAATGCTGCCGAGAAAAACATTCTCAAGTATACCGAAGGTATCCTGAAGAACTGGCATAACAAGGGAATCAAGACCCGCGCGCAGATCCTCGCGGACGATCAGCTGCACGCCAAGGCGGCCGAGAGCCAGGCCGCGGTCCGTAAGGCCGCCGCTTCCCGTCCCTCGCGGACACGTAAGAACATGACCTATTATCACGATCAGAACAGTACTGTCGATTATGATGCGCTGGGACGCGAGCTGGCCGTCAATTCCGGCTATCCCAAGAAATAACGTCCCGCCGCGATTCCTTTTACACGGTTTCTTTCAGACTTTTCCTTTCAGTTGTTCACATCAGACGATTACTTTCAGAGGTATTCCTATGGCACTTACAGAGACCACGATGCAGGAAATTCTCTCCGGATACGCCGCCAGAAGACAGCAGCATGAGACCGAGCGCGATCTGCGCGTCGCCGAGATTTACCGGCAGATCCCGGAGGTCGCGGCGATCGACGAAGAGATCCGTTCTTTTGGACTGAACGCGATCAAGGGCTATCTGCAGAGCGGACATGACGCCGCGAAGTCGCTTTCCGAGCTGCGTTCCCGCTATGAACACCTGACCGCCCGCAAGCAGGCGCTCCTCAGGAGCAACGGATTCGCCCCGGACGCGATGGAGATTCACTATACCTGTCCGATCTGCAAAGACACCGGCTACGTCGATTACGAGAAATGCTCCTGTCTCAAGCAGCGCATCGTCCAGGCAGCCTACGATCATTCCGGCCTCCCGAATAATTTAAAAAAAGAAAACCGCCAGGCTTTCGACCCGGCGATCTTTTCAGACGAACCTTATCAGAATGAAGCTCTGACGCCCCGCCAGAATATCCTGAACAACCTCAAGGTCGTGGAGGACGCGGTAGCGCAGATCAGCGCGGGCGGATGCCGCAATCTGCTTTTTACCGGCACGGCAGGGACGGGTAAGAGCTTCTTAAGCAGCGTTATGGCCAACGAGCTGCTCTCGCTCGGCAAAACCGTGCTCTACGTCGGCAGCTACGATCTGTGCGCCTTCTTCGATCAGGAGCATTTCGGCGAACGAGCGCGCAAAGCGCCTTCCGCGCTGTCGGCCGAGGCGATCGAGGCCTGCGACCTGCTTATTATCGACGATCTCGGTGCGGAATTCCGCACGAGTCTGTCCTATACTTCCCTCTTCCACCTGATCAACCAGCGGCTGCAGAATGAGCAGTCCACCGTCCTCTCGACGAACTGGTGGATCCCCGAGCTGAAAGAGCTCTACGATGAGCGCTTCGTCTCCCGCATTCTCGGCGGATATACGATCGTGCGTTTCTTCGGCCTCGATCTGCGCGTTACGAAAGCAATAGCCGGAAACAGCAGCAATCGTTGACGCAGCCGATATTCTCCATCCGCATGTCTCTCCCCAGTGTCTTGCCGCGGTACTCCCACTGCAGGGCACTTTTTATTTCCGGAATCTGCTCCAGATCGACGGCGATCCGGTCGGACGTGACCTGCACGACCTCGTTCTCCTTCACCGCCATCTGCAGATAGGTCTGTCCCGACGCTTTCTTGGCCAGTCCGCCGAAAAAGCCCAGCACTCCCATGTCCGCTTCTTCTTTATAAGTGAAGACCAACGCGTGCATGCCCGGACGGAAGACAAAGCTCTCGATCTGCATGCGGTAGGTCAGCTGCATGCCGCCCGCGAGCGTTGAATGCGCACGGATATCGAGCCTGTCCGGCTCTTCAAAATCCGTCGTCAGGCTGTCCGCCTGCAGCTTCGCGAGCCGCGGCAGCACCTGCTCGCGCAGATAGCCGTTCAGCAGATCCTCATGGAAGCACAGGATCGCCTCGTTCCAATCGTACGCGGACAGCCGCGCAAAAGCCGCGTCCATATCCTGTCCGTTGCGGATCGTATATACCTGATCAGTCATATTCCTTCCTCCATCGCGGCCGCTGTGGCCTTTTTTTGTTGCATCTCGCAGCGGGCCATATCTGTCCCCGCCACAACCGGCCGTTTATATCGTGCTCCCGCCGCAGGCCTTGCGCAGGCGGTTCATATAAGCCGTCCCGATCCCCGTCTGCGGGATCGTTTCCGCGAAAATCACATCGCATCCGAGGTCATCAAAGCGCCGCAGCGCGTCAAAAAGATGCGCCGCCATCTCGTCCGGATCGTGCAGCGACCCGATCGCCAGCACGACCTCCGCGTCATAATCTTTCTCATGTTCGGACGCCGTCAGCACACCGCGTTTCCGGCCCTGCGCTTTGGCAAGGGCCTGCCGGATCTTTTCCTCCTGCTCGGAAGGTGTCCCCAAAGCCATCGCCATCGGCGCTTTCGGCGCATAGTGACGGTATTTCATACCCGGAGCCTTGGGTGTAACATTTGCCGCGACACCGAGCCCCGGATCCATCTGAAGATCCGGCACAACCTCCCGCAGGGTTTCCAGTGGCAGTCCGCCCGGACGCAGGACCATCGGCGGCTCCACGGTCATGTCCACGATCGTGGATTCGAGTCCGATATCGCATGCTCCCCCGTCCAGGATCAGCGGAATCCGTCCCTTCATATCCGCATAGACATGTCCTGCCGTTGTCGGACTCGGACGGCCGGACAGATTCGCGCTCGGCGCCGCGATCGGCAGTCCGCAGACCTCAAGCATCCGCATCGCGACAGGATGGCTCGGCATCCGCACCGCAACGGTCGGAAGCCCCGCGCTGACCGCGTCGGACACTTCCGGCGCTTTCCACAGGATCAACGTCAGCGGACCCGGCCAGAACCGGCGCATCAGCTCCCGCGCCGCCTCCGGGATCCGTACCGCGATCGGGGACAGATCCATACCCGGACACACATGGACGATCAGCGGATTGTCGGAAGGCCGGCCTTTTGCCGTGAAAATCCCCTTCACCGCGTCCTCCGATCCGGTCCACCCGCCGAGGCCATACACCGTTTCCGTCGGAAAAGCTACATTGCCTCCGCGGCGGAAAATCTCAGCTGCCTCCCGGTAGCCGCGCTCGGCCTGCTCCGGGGCGCGCATATCATAAACGATGGTTTCCATTCTTACTCCGCTTTCCAAAGATATTTCCTGACACGGTCCCTTATCGACGAATCCGAGCAGATCCGCATCACCGTGCCGTTTTCGGTATATTCTTCCGACAGAACCCGCGCGTTCTCCCGCAGGAACTGTCCGATCCGCCCGTCCGTATACGGGATCAGGACCGCGTACTCGATCTCCTGCTCCTTGAGGATCCGCTCGATCTCCTCCTGGACTGTCACAAGATCCCTCTCCCGCAGCGCGGAAATCTTGAGGATCCGCTCCCTCGGTCCCGGGAAAAGGATCACGTTGTCGGGATCCGTCACCAGATCCTGCTTGTTGTACAGCAGCAGGACCGGTTTGCCCGACGCGCCAAGCCCGCGCAGCGTCTCCCGCGTCACGGCAAGCTCCTCTGAAGCCTTCTCGTCAGACGCGTCCACGACGATCACCAGGATATCCGCGTAGCGGACCTCCTCCAGCGTCGCGTGAAAAGCCTCTACCAGCATGTGCGGCAGTTTGCGGATAAAACCGACCGTATCCGAGAACAGGATCTCCCGTCCGCCCGGCAGCTTCACGCGCCTCGTTGTCGTATCGAGCGTCGCGAAAAGCTTGTCCTCTTCCAGCACGCCCGCTCCGGTGATCCGGTTGAAAATGGTCGATTTGCCGGCATTAGTGTACCCGACAAGTGCCGCGTGCGGGATGCGGTTGCGTACCCGCTGGCTGCGCATGGTATCGCGGTTCTTCTCGATCTCCGCGAGCTGTCTGCGCAGCGCGTCCATCCTAGTCCGGATCGCGCGCCGGTCGAGTTCCAGTCTGGTTTCACCGGCACCGCGGGAATGCATGCGCCCGATCGTGCCGCCCTGCTGTGACAGAGATCTGCCGAGGCCGGAAAGCCTCGTCAGACGATAGGACAGATCCGCGAGCTCTACCTGCAGCTGGCCTTCTCTTGTCGTCGCCCTCTGCGAAAAGATCTCGAGGATCAGAAGTGTCCTGTCCAGGACCTTGGTCTTCAGAATATCGGCCATATTCCGCAGCTGCGCCGGGGACAGTTCATCATCAGTGATGACACCGTCCGCTCCTGTCAGCGCCAGCGCGTTCTTCAGCTCTTCGAGTTTGCCTTCTCCAAGATATGTCCCCGGATCCGGTGTCTCCCGCCGCTGTATGATCCGGCCGCATTCCTCTCCGCCGGCGGTCATAAGCAGCTCCGCCAACTCATCCAGCGACTGCTCCGCCGTCACATTGCCGCGCGCGTCTTCCGCTGCAGCGAGAAGAAACCGCTCCGGCTTCGGAGCGGTTTCGTAGATGTTATTCTCCATGTTCGTAATCCGCGATGAGATCCCAGATCTC
>CACZPA010000212.1 GCA_902782895.1 uncultured Eubacteriales bacterium | reverse complement strand
CGGATATGCATTAGTGCCGCCGGAAGCAATATATTCTGTTGTATCAAAAGCTACCGTTACCTTCGGGGTAAACAGCGAATCGTCATGTACTACAGGAACGACAAAGGCTTCACCTTCTGTTTCAACCGACTCGGCACAGATATAGAAGTTTTCTCCGTCGTAATACATCAGAGAGTCCGCACTCCACTCCTTACCGGCCGTCATGAACGGACCAATGGGAATCGCCGAGCTATTGTCGCCAATGAACAAAAGGACATACGGATCATCCGCTGTCGCGCCTTCTTCCATTTTGACTGTGTAAGAATTATTCAGAGTGCTGATTGTTATCTTCTTCAGATAATCAGAATAATTCGTACCGACCAGAGGAGTATAGTAGATACTGCTGTATACACTGTACGCAGTAGTATCTTCATTTATCGATATTCCAAGTTTGCTTCTGGGTATCTCGTAGTAATACATGTCAAATCCGGATCCAAATTCAGCTGCAGAAAGATCCTCCCCATCAAAATCTGTCATATGGAAACGGATACTCTTTGTTGTCTGAGCAGCAGGCGCTTTCACCGGATCAGTCGGTGCTTTTGCCGGGGCCTTGGCAGGATTCCTTGTCTTCTGTTTGACAGAGAATTCAGCAAGTACATAGACGCCTTTTTTGATCTCAAGTGTGTCCTTGATCTCCTGATACAGGATCTCCTCGATGCCGGTCTCAGCCGTCTCGTCGGTCGGATCGGTCTTGTCTGCCTGATCTGTCTCGTCCGTCTGATCCGCCTCGTCGGCGTTGATCAGATACACATGAAGCGTATCATAATCGCCTTCCGTTTCGTCCGGGAAGGTGAAATCGATCTTCTTTTCCGTATCGGAGGCATAGGCGAGGCGAAACTTAATATCCTCGGCTTCCGCATAACTGTCGAGAATCGCCTTCTTCAGCTGCTCCTGCTCTTCCTGAGTAAGAGTGTGCTTTTCGATCTCAAGACCGATCAGATCCGTCAGACCGATTCCGCCTTTAAAAGCGATCTCCTTCGCCAGCTTCCATAAGTTGGCGTCTTCTTTCTCGACGTCTTTTTTGATTTCCTCAAGCGTCTCTTCTGCCGCGGATTCCTCTGCGTTCGCAGTTGAATTCTCCTCAGCGAAAATGTGCTGCGGGAAAAGCTGCAGACACATAATGACGCAAAGAAAAACCGCCACCAACCTTCTTATCTTACTCATTCTGGACCTCCTGCTCGTACGATTGAAATATTTGTCGACACGCGAAACAGATACCGCGTTCTTAGTTGTTTTTTCTACCTGCATACTCCGATAGATATAAAAAATTTATTACAAGTTTTTCTTTGTGTCAACATTTATTCTTAAATATTTTTTGTTTTCATTAACAGTTTAGATGAATTGTCCCTTGCAGGTTTCTGAACCGGCAGGCTCGTTTTTTCGCTTATTTAAGTCATTATATCGATGCAGCTCCGGATTGTCGTCTTGATTTATTATGTATGAATACCGAGACTGCTCATATTTCGGGCACCACAACATATAATATGTAAATTATGAATAAACATATATTTTTAACAATATATAGTATTCGTTATCATAAAAAAGGACCGCGAATCTTTATCGTCAGTCCTTCGGTAATCCACTATTCTTTTTTAACTGCGCGGTCATGCCGCACTGCCTAACGCGCCTCGTCCTTCTCCTTCAGCAGTGCTTCGTAGACGTCTTTGCGCGCGATGCCGCGATCGGCCGCGACTTTTTTCATCGCTTCCTTGGGCGGCAGATCCGCATAGAGCTCCATGTGCTCCGTCAGCGACATCTGCCCCCAGCGGCCGGCCTGCTCCTTCTGGAGCTGCTCCGGATCCGCACCACCGAGGATCAGCACATATTCGCCGCGAGGCTCTTTCTGCTCATACTCCGCAGCCGCGGCGGCAAGCGTCGTCAGCACCATTTCTTCGTGCACCTTGGTCAGCTCCCTGCCGATCGCGAGCTTCCGGTCGCCGAGCTTTTCCAACAGGGCGGAAAGCGTCTTGCGCAGGCGGTGCGGCGCCTCGTAGAAAATGACCGTCCTCTCCTCCTGCCGCAGGCTCTCCAACAGCGCGGCCCGTTCCTTCGCCGCGACCGGCAGAAATCCTTCAAAAATAAACCTTCGGCTCGGCATGCCGGACATCGACAGCGCCGTTACAAAAGCGCACGCTCCGGGGATCGCCGTGACCGGGATCCCTTCCTCGTGGCATTTGCGCACCAGTATCTCTCCCGGGTCGCTGATCGCTGGCGTTCCGGCGTCGCTGACATAGACGATCCGCGCGCCTTCGCGCATCTTCGAGATCAGTTCGTCCGAGCGGAATTCCTCATTGTCCTTATGGCAGCTGATCATCGGAACACGGATCCCGTAATGATTCAGCAGTCCCAGCGTATGGCGGGTATCCTCCGCGGCGATCAGATCCGCTCCGCGCAGCACTTCCAAAGCCCTTGCGGAAATATCGTCCAGATTCCCGATCGGCGTCGCGCAGACTGTCAGGCTTCCTGTCATCGTTCTACTCCCCCCGCTTCATAAATCCTGCGGACTTCATCCGTATACTGTCCCGCCTCATCATAGATATACAGCGGTTTTGCGATCCGCATGCCCGGCGCGCCGTCGCGAAGCCCTTCGAGCAGCACGATATTCGGCTCTCTTCCCTGCCGGGGATATACCAGCGTCATGCGCTTTGGTTCAATCCGCGCCGCATGCATCTCCGAAAGGATCTCCGCCAGCCTCTCCGGCCGGTGCACCATATAGAAACGCCCTCCGCTGCGGAGCAGATATGCCGCACAGCGCAGGACATCGGCCAGTGTACAACAAATCTCATGACGTGCGATCGAATAGGCATCCGTCGCGTTCTGTCTCCCGCTCCGGACCTTGGCGTACGGCGGATTCACCGTCACGACATCCGCGCTGCCGGCCCTCGCGATCTCTTTATATGCACGCACATCCCCCTGCCGGATCTGAATCGCCTGCTCGCGGCCGTTCAGCAGCACGCTGCGCCGCGCCATATCCGCAGACTCCTCCTGCAGCTCGATCCCGAGATAGTTGCTTCCGGGATAGCGGCTCTCCATCAGGATCGGAATCACGCCCGTCCCGGTGCACAGATCAATCACCGAATCGCCCGCAGAAGCTTTAGCGTATGCTGACAACAGGACCGCATCCATGCCAAAGCAGAACCGTCCCGGGTGCTGAATGATCTTCCGGCCATCCCGCTGCAGATCGTCGATTCTTTCTCCGTCACACAGGATCGTTTCGCTCACAAAGCCTTCGTCGGCAAAATTCTCGCCGGCAAAACCCTTGCCGCCCGTCATGACCGCCGTCATCAGACGTTTCTCTCCAATTCGCGCAGCTCTGCCTTTTCTTCAGCGTCGACAGGCTCCTCGTTCTGGGACTGTCTGCGTCCCCGCTTGCGGGAAACCATCTCGATCTCGTCGGCCGGATACTCCTTGATCTCAACGTCGTCCTTGTCCTTGATGCGGATCCCGACCTTGACAAGCTGCTTCAGGATGCTTACGGAAAGCACCTCGCCCACACCGTCCGGCGTCCGCACGACATCTTCGATATTCGGCAGATTGCGGTTCATGGACTCATAAGTTGACTGTTCGTACTTAAGGCAGCACATCAGACGGCCGCATACGCCGGAAATCTTGCTCGGGTTGAGCGACAGATTCTGGTCCTTGGCCATTTTGATGGAAACCGGGATGAAATCCGGCAGATAAGTCTGGCAGCAGAAAGGCCGTCCGCAGATTCCGATGCTGGGGCAGGCTTTGGCCTCGTCCCTTACACCGATCTGCCGCAGCTCGATCCTCGTATGGAAAACCGACGCGAGATCCTTGACCAGCTCGCGGAAATCAACTCTGCCCGGCGCGGTGAAATAGAACAGGATCTTATTCCCGTCCAGCGTATACTCCGCGTCTACCAGCTTCATGTTCAGATCATGCGCCGCGATCTTCTCCTTGCAAAGCACAAGGGCATCCTTCTCCAGAGCAAGGTTCCGCTCATAGGTCTGTCTGTCCCTGTCGGTCGCCTTACGTACGATCGTCCGCACCGGCGCGACAACGTCCGCGTCATCGGCAAGATGCGGTCCCTGAATGACCATGCCGTACTCAACGCCGCGCACCGTCTCGACCACCACGTAGTCGCCTTTTTCTATCAGATTGGGTCCGGGCTGGAACGAATAGACCTTAGCACTGTTCCGAAATCTGACCCCGATAATCGTAATCACAACTGCTCCTCCTGTAACTTCTCTCAAACAGACCTGAGCGCGAGCTGCGAAAGCAGCCAGTCCGCCCAGAGTCCGAAATTCACATTATGCGCGCGTTTGGACCGTGCGTCTTCCAGTATCTCTATCTTACGGTACAGCTCTTTTTTGTCGTATTTCGCGGCTGATTTCCGCAAGGCTTCCGCCTGTCCCCTGCACATGCACAGAGAAGTGTCCCCCGTCTCGCAGACGAGAACCAGATCCCGGAACCATACCTCCAGAATCCGCAGGACATCCTCCATATGCGCCTGATCTCCTTCGAGATCCTTGCTCCACTGCATCACATCGACCGGTCCGAGCCCGGAAAGCTGCTGCAGCTTGTCCAGCCAGCGCGCGCGCAGCTGACCGTATTCTTCAGAAGACGCGGCCTGCAATGCTTTGCCGACGCTGCCTCCGCTGAACGCGGCGCATTCCACCGCAGTCTGCTCCTCGATTCCATACTGATCGTGCAGGATGGAGGCCACAAGCGCTTCCGGAAGCGGCAGAAGCCGGATCTGCACACAGCGGGAGATGACCGTCGGCAGGAAGCTCTGCACGCTCGTCGTCAGCAGCAGGATCACCGCGT
>CACZPA010000211.1 GCA_902782895.1 uncultured Eubacteriales bacterium | reverse complement strand
TACAGCTGGTATGAGGGCTTGAAATCCTGCAAGGATCTGCTTTTTGTGTGCGGAGAGGGGACAGATCCCTTCCGGCTGCTGTCGGATTGTTACAGGACCGTCGCGCGGCTCCTCGGCAACCGTTGCAGAACCCGGGAAGAACGCAGCTATCCGGAGTTTCTGGAATACCTTGGCTGGTGCAGCTGGGACAGTATGCAGATCCGCGTGAATGAAGAAGGACTGCGGCAGAAATGCGAGGAGTTCAAGGCCAAAGGAATTCCGGTCAGATGGGCGATCCTCGATGATATGTGGGCGGAGATCCGCGATTTCTACGGCAAAGAATATGCCGATAAACGCACGATGATCGAGCTTATGCACGCGAGCAGGATGTATTCCTACGCGGCGGATCCGTTCCGCTTTCCGAGCGGGCTGAAGGCCACAGTCGAGATGATCCACAGCTATGGGATCGAAGTCGGCATGTGGCTGCCTTCGACCGGTTACTGGTCCGGTCTGGATCCAGAAGGGGACGCATATGATAAATTGTCCCTTTATACGATCACGACACGAGAGGGCAAGGTTGTGCCGTCCTTTGATCCGTCCCTCAGCTACAGATTCTATCGGACAATATTCGATTCCTTCCGCAAGGCAGGCGCGGATTTCGTCAAGATCGATAACCAGTCGATGCCGAGGCGGCATTATAAGGGCCTCGCGCCGATCGGAGAGGTTGCGCGCGGGATTGGGAGCGGCATCGAATCCTCGGTCGGAGAGGCTTTTGGCGGCAGGATGATCAACTGCATGGGCATGGCAGAAGAGACAATGTGGAACAGGAGCGCAAGCGCGGTGTCCCGGTGCAGCGATGATTTTCAGCCGGAGAACCGGGCCTGGTTCCGGAAGCATATCCTGCAGTGCACCTATAATGGGCTGACGCAGGGACAGCTCTATTACAATGATTACGACATGTGGTGGACGGACGATGAGCAGGCCGGGAAAAACAGCGTCCTGCGTGCGGTCAGCGGAGGGCCGGTCTATATCAGCGATGAAATCGGCAGAAGCAGGAAAGAAGCCCTGGAGCCTTTGATCCTCTCGGATGGCCGCATCCTGCGCTGCAAACGGCCCGGGCTGCCGACGGAGGACTGCCTTCTCGCGGATCCGGGCAGCAGCGGCAAGCCTTTCAAGGTGCAGAATACCGTAAACGGAAGCGGGGTTATCGCGGCTTTCAATCTTTCAAAAGATGAGAATAAACCGGTCATCGGGACCGTTTCTCCGTCGGATGTGTGGGAGATAGCCGACGGGGACAGTACCGCAGACAGCGAATACGCGGTCTATGAGCATTTCTCCGGGGAGTACACAATTCTGCGACGTGACGAATCGATCGAGATCCATCTGGCGGACGCGGACGATTACCGTCTCTATGTGATCGTTCCGCTCGTGGATGGCTTCGGAGCAATCGGCAGGACGGACAAGTTCATCTCACCGGCGACGGTTCTGTATGCGGAACCGGGACAGATCATCCTCAAAGAAAAAGGTCCCTACGCATATGTCAGGGACAGGAAACTGATGCGAAAAGACTCTTCAACAGATTAAAAACAGTATAGAAAGGGTATCATATGCAAAAACACAGTTTAAACCTGAACTGGAGATTCCGGGAAAGCAACCGGATGGGGACATTTCCTGGCGCGGGCGGACCGGTCAGCAAGACCATCAACCTGCCGCATGATTTCATCTACGCCAAACCGCGTGACAAGGACGCGGTCGGAGCCTCGCCAAACGGCTATTTCGGCGAGGGACGCGGCATCTATGAGAAGACGCTTGAGATCCCGGAGGAGTGGATCGGCAAGCGGATCATTCTGGATATCGACGGAGCCTATATGAACGCCGAGATTTCGCTGAACCGCGAGCTTCTGGCGATGCATCCGTACGGTTATACGCCGTATCTTGTGGATCTGAGCGATCATGTCAGACCGGGCAAAAACTATCTGGTGATCACGACGCAGAGCAGGCAGCCTTCGACCCGTTGGTATTCCGGAGGGGGCCTATACCGCGGTGTGTCCCTGTGGGTGGGACAGCCGGTCGGTATTGAGCCGTGGGACATTTTCGTATCTACGCTGGAGGTTCTGAAAGGTCGAGCCATCATTGAGGCTGAGGTCGCTATCTCAACGCTTCATCACGTGCGCGGCAGCGCGGTTATTCAGATGGAAGCCGTGGACGCGGACGGAGAGGTTGCGGCAAGCGGGCAGATCCTTTCCGCGGTCGTGCCGGGTGAGAAAGTCAAATCGAAGATACGGATGGAGATCCGGGATCCGAAGCTGTGGAGCCCGGACGCGCCGAATCTGTACACGCTCCGGACGACGGTCCGTGTGGACGGACAGGACGACGAAACTGCGGAGACAGTTTTCGGAATCCGCAAATATGAAGTGGACGCGGTAAACGGCCTGCGCCTGAACGGCGAGCCTATCAAGCTGAAAGGCGGCTGTATCCATCATGATCATGCTTTCCTGGGCTCGGCGGCGTGGCCCCGGGCGGAGGAGCGCAAGATCCAGATCCTGAAGGCAGCCGGCTACAACGCGGTTCGCATCAGACATTATCCGCCGTCGCTTGCGATGCTGGAGGCTTGCGACCGGGAGGGCATCATCCTGCTGGACGAGGCTTTTGACTGCTGGCGCATCGGCAAGTGCGCGCTCGATTATCATCTGTATTTTGAGGAGTGGTGGGAGCGCGACATCGAATACATGGTCCTGCGCGACCGCAACCATCCCTGTGTATTCTCTTATTCCATCGGCAATGAGATCGGCGAAAGGGACGGTTCCGGTGACGGCTATTACTGGGCTCATAAGCTCGCGGACAAGATTCGTTCTCTGGATTCCACACACTATATCACTTCCGCGCTTTGCGGCATTTTCGACGCGGAGGCGTATGAAGAGGCGCTGAAAGAAGCGGGAGATCCGGAGAAGGTCAATATGCAGAATCTGCCGCAGAGAACCACGGGACGCGACAACTGGGGCGAGAAGACGGCGGATTACGCGTCGGCGCTGGATATCGTTGGCTATAACTATCTGGTACAGCGGTATGAATCCGACAGAACAAAGTTCCCGGGCCGCGTCATTATGGGGACGGAGACTTTCCCCTTCACGACATATGATTTCTGGAAGGCGACGATGGAGAACAGCCACGTGATCGGTGATTTTATCTGGACGGCTTATGATAACCTCGGTGAAGCCGGAGTCGGCCGCGTTGTCTGGGACAAATCGGGCGAAGATCACGGCTTTATGGGACAGTATCCGTGGCGCAGCTGCTTCCAGGGCGACATGGATCTCTGCGGCTACCGGACCGGACAGTCGTATTATCGCGAGATCATGTGGGAAGCTTTTGACGGACACAGTGACAAAATGGCGCTTTTCACTACGCATCCGTGCCATTATGGGGACAGTTTCTGGGGAACCGGCTGGCATTGGCGCGACGTGGAAGACACCTGGACATTCGGAGACGAGTGGAGGGGCACGCCGGTCAAAGTCGATGCTTATGCGGACGCGGACGAAGTGGAGTTCTTCCTGAACGGTGTATCTGTCGGCAAGGCGCCTGTCGTTAAGCTGGAAGCGTCCTTGGAGATTCCTTATGAAAAGGGTATTCTGGAGGCGGTGGCCTATCGTGACGGGAAAGAAGCCGCTCGCTGCAGCCTGAAGACGGCGGGAGAGGCCTGCGCAGTGACGCTTTGCGCGGACCGTTCGGAGATCCGAGCGGATTCGCAGGATCTGTCTTATGTCGCGCTGACGATAGTCGATGAGAACGGGAACCGTGTACCGTATGAGACCTCTACATTGCATATCGAGGTCAGCGGAGTCGGTCGTCTTGCCGGAATCGGTTCCGGCAATCCCTGCACAGAAGAGGGCTTTGGAGATCCTTTCTGCAAGGCTTATCAGGGCCGCGCAATGGCTGCCGTCGTAGCGGACGCGCCGGGAGAGATCCTTGTCAAGGCCTGGGCGGAAGGCATGGTCCCTGCTGAAATTACGATCCAGGCAAGATAGTCCATGCGATAGAGGCCGGATGTACGATAGAGGCCAAATGTGCGCTAGAGGCCGAATATAACAGGAGCCGTGAAAAATCGAGGAATCGGTTTTTCACGGCTCTTTGTCGATTGTTTGGTTTTTCTCTGCCAGATGCTTCCGCGGATTACCCATTGACGGCGCCGAGGATGTGTTCCATAAAGTACGGGAACTGTTTCTGCCACCAGTCCCAGTCATGATTTACGTCATATCCCCAGTAATCTGACCAATGCGGGATGCCTTTCTCCGTGAGGAGCGCGTCCAGCTCACGGGTACCGGCGAGCAGGTCGTCTTCCCACGCGCCCTGACCAACACACGTGATGATCCGGCTGCGGCGGTAGAGGTCCATCCAGGGATGATCCTGCGGCATATTCCGCAGAAAATGGACCGGCGAGTTGGCATAGACGAGATCGTCCATATATCCCTTGAAGAAATAATCCGCGTTGAAAAGTCCGCTCATGCTGAGCATCGTGTCGAACAGATCCGGCCGCCGGAAAAAGAAAACACCGGCGTGAACACCGCCCATGCTGCAGCCGCAGGCGATGGCTTTTTCGTCCTGCCCGGCGCCAGCGGCGGCCCCACGATCTGAACCCTGCCCGGCATCAGCGGCTGCCTCGCGGCCTGAACCCTGCCCGCCGCGGACCTCCGGCAGCAGCTCATCCACGATATAGTGGAACCATTTTTCCTGCAGTTCGATCCTCGCGCGGCCGTCACCCTCGGAATTGGACCAGGTTTCACCGTCGATCCCGTCCGGACAGACGATCCGCAGCCTGCCGGCTTCGATCCACGGCCGCACGACGTCTACCATCCCGAAGTTCGGGAAATCATAGAACCGCCCGTTCTGCGGCGGGAAGGCGAAACAGAGCTTGCCGGCGTCTCCGAACATGCCGTACTCCATCTCCCTGCCCAGTATCTGACTATAGCTTTTATTCCAGTGTTCCGTCATGGCTCAAGCTCTCTTATGGATGAAATCAATGAATTCCCGCACCTGCTCTTCGCTGTAAGCGTGCGCCGTGTACATCTGGCAGCCCATCGTAGCCCACATCAGCTCCGGCATCCGCTCGCACATCACGATCTGATTGCCGTATTTCGCGAGGATTTCCTCATGAGTATGCAGGTAGGAATGGCTGTCTTTGCGGGAAGCATAGACGCACCAATGGTCATCGCCGCTCTCCGGAAGGAGCCTGCAGTCGTCCGTGATCATCTCCGCCCAGATCTGGTAAACATCTGTGGAATGCGCATAATTCATCATGTCCGGTGTATATCCGCCGGCGGGACGCATATTGACTTCAAGCCCGACAAAATCACCTACCTCGCCGAGGCCCGGACGTGCCTTTGTCATCCGGAAGAATTCGAGATGGACGAATCGGCTGCGGACATGGAAGGCTTCCAGAGCGCTTCTGCCAAGCTTTGCCAGCGGTTCCGGCACGGCGGCAGCGGTGTAATAGGACAGATCCAGGTCCTTGTTGACGATATCCGCGATCGACGGCGGCCAGACCGTCATGGATTCGAAGAGCGGCTTGCAATGGGAGTCGGTGATTGCGTCATAAGAACAGATATCGCCCTCGACGAATTCTTCCATAACATACGGGACGTTGGGCTTGCTGGTAAAGAAAAGCTCCAGCTGCGCGACATTTTCGATCTTATAAGTATTGGCTGCGCCGACGCCGACGTCAGGCTTTGCGATGACCGGGAAACCGCCGACGGTTTCGATGAACTGCAGTGCGTCCTCATAGGTCGAGACCTGGTGACATCTGGCGGTCGGAATCCCCGCGGCCGCGTAGACCGGTTTCATCGAGGATTTATGCTTCCAGGTGCTGATCTCGCTTGCCTGAATACCCGTCGTGATGTGGAAATCCGTGCGGAGTCTGGCGTCCTGCTCCAGCCAGTATTCGTTGTTGGACTCGAGCCAGTCGATTTTGCCGTAATGGAAAGTGAAATAGCCAATCGCGCGGAGCATTTCGTCGTAATTCTCCATGGAGGAGACGCGATAGTACTCAGTCAGAGAATCGCGCAGACTGCGGTCCAGAGAATCATAGGACGCGTCGCCGATGCCAAGAACGTTGACACCGCGCTTTTTAAGCCGATCACAGAACTGCCAGTATGTATGCGGGAAATTGGGAGAAATAAAAACAAAATTCATAGAAGCTTCCACCGATCCGTTAGTTAAGATTTGATCTGAGACCCGCCGGTGGGCGAGCAGATCAACGCTGATATTATAGCATTCTCTTCATAAAAATACAATGCAGGATCGGGCATCGGCTTGCTGATATAATTGCAGTACCGGCTTGAGATATACCATCAGAATATGGTAGAATACAGGAACATCATGAATCTGCAAATCGGAGGTCATTCCATATTGTCCGATCCTGCGGTAGGACAATATGATGGAGGGGTGAAATCATGAAATACATCTATCAGGCGGCGGTCATCCTGCTGTTTACATTTCTGGGAGAGGCGCTTGCGGCGCTGATCCCGTTGGAAATACCGGCAGCTATCTGGGGACTGATCTTGCTGTTTCTGGCGCTGTGCTTCAAGATCGTTAAGGTAGAGCAGATCAAGGACTGCGGCGGATGGCTGATTGCCATTCTGCCGATCCTTTTTGTCGCGCCGACCGTGAATCTGCTGGATCAGGCAGGCGTACTGGCAGCGTCTCTGCCGGCCTTTATCGTGATCGTCGTGGTATCCACATTTGTTGTATTTGCCGTGGCGGGCTGGGTTACACAGCTCCTTGGCAGATGGAAGGAGGATGGAAAATGACGGAATTCCTGTCCGGAAGCAGCCTTTTCGCGATCGCACTGACGCTGCTTGTATGGCGGCTGGCTTCCGCCTTGCAGAAAAAAGTCAAGTCCCCGATCCTGCATCCGATCCTGATCTCTACAGCGGCGATCATCGCGGTGCTGCTCGTGCTGAAGATCCCGAATGCCGCGTATCAGGCCAATATGAAGCCTCTCAGCTTCCTGATGACACCTGCGACCGTGTGTCTCGCGATACCGCTTTATGAGCAGATGCAGGTGCTGCGCAGGAAGCTGCCGGCCATTCTTGTAGGGGTCGCGTGCGGAACAGTGGTCAGCCTGTTGTGTGTGACCGGCTTATGTCTGCTATTCAAACTGGATCCGTCCATGACGGTTTCGCTGCTGCCGAAGAGCGTTACGACCGCGATCGGCGTACCGATCAGTGAGAGCCTTGGCGGGATGTCCTCGATCGCGGTGACCGCGATCATCAGTACGGGGATCCTCGGCAATATCACCGGATCTTTTCTCTGCAGGATCCTGAAGATCGAAGATCCGGTCGCGCAAGGCGCGGCGATGGGCACGGCAGCGCATGTGATCGGGACCACGCGCGCCAACGAGATGGGCAGCGTACAGGGTGCGGTCAGCAGTCTGTCTCTCGTAATAGCCGGAATCCTGACAGCTTTTCTGATCCCGTTGTTCTTCTGAACATTGACGGAAAGCAAAAAAAGGTGTATTCTATGACGGATGACAAAACGGTTTTCAGACACGGAACTGTCTGGCAGAACCAGAATAAGAAAGGAAAACATCATGAGTTTTCATACATTTAAGCGCAAGAGCTGGAAAGACCGTCCGGACGGACGTTACATCAAGGATATCACGGGCGTGCAGGCTCTGATGATGAATATTTTTACCAACCGCACGGACAGCGAGGTCTATCTCCATGACGTGATCGACGCGACGGAGCTGATGAAGTATCTGGAGCGCAAGAATGCCGAGCATCCCGACTATAAGACGACGATTTTCCACTGCATGCTGACCGGCATCACGCGGATGGTCATGGAGCGTCCCTTCCTGAACCGCTTTATTCAGGGCAGACGGATGTATGAAAGATACGAAGTCGGCCTGGCTTTTGTCGCGAAACGCCAGTTCGCGGACGGAGCGGAGGAATCTTTGATGGCGCTGACGCCGGGACCGGAGGATACGCTGGATTCGATCAGCAAGACGATCGTCGGAGACGTTACGCGCATGCGGAAGAGCCCGGACCAGCATACCGGTTCGGACGCGGTCATCGATAAGCTGGCCAAGCTGCCGCGGCTTCTGCTGATGTTCGTCAGCAAACTCATCCGGATCCTGGACTTCTGGGGACATCTGCCGCATTTTGTCTGGGAGACGGATACAAACTACGCGACGGTGCTTGCGAGCAACCTCGGATCCATCAAGTGCCCCAGTGTCTACCATCATCTGAATAATTATGGAACCAACTCTATCATGGTAACGATCGGTACGCTGCATAAAGAAGAACTGCTGATGGAGGACGGAACCAAGCAGATCCGCGACGTAATCGACATCGGCGCGACGCTGGACGAGCGGATCGCGGACGGATTCTATTTCTCCAGAAGCCTGAAGCTGATCAAATACATCTTCGCGCATCCGGAGCTGCTGGACAAGCCGCTTGGCGAGCCGTCCGGCTTTGAGTACAAATAAGCGGGGGACAGATCATGAAGTGGATGATCGCGTCAGATATTCACGGCTCCGCGTACTGGTGCCGCAGGATGCTGGAAGCGTATAAGCAGGAGCAGGCGGACCGGCTGATTCTGCTCGGCGATCTGCTGTATCACGGACCCCGTAACGATCTGCCGGAGGAATACGCGCCTAAGAAAGTCATCGAGATGCTGAACGCCCTGAAGGACGAAATCCTCTGTGTGCGCGGTAATTGCGAAGCAGAGGTCGACCAGATGGTGCTGCAGTTCCCGGTAATGGCAGATTATGCATTGCTTCCTGTAGGTAAAAGGCTGATCTTTATTACGCACGGCCATATCTATAACAGCAAGAATCTGCCGCCGCTGCATAAAGGCGACATTCTGCTGCATGGTCATACGCATGTTTCCGCCTGCGAGGAATATGACGGCTATACATACTGCAATCCGGGCTCCGTTGCCATGCCTAAGGAGAACACGCCGCACGGATACATGGCGCTGGAAGACGGCGTTTTTACCTGGAAAACACTGGACGGAGAGACATACAGGACCTACCGGATCGGATGAAGAATGACGAACACGACAGCACTGTAAATCCTCTCCAAAAACTTTTAAAAGTTTTTTTAAAATAGTACTTGACAATTTCCAAATCGAGTGTATAATTATGCTAAACCGTTGACGGAGGATAGTACTCTTACGAACCGGTCACAGAGAGCCGCGGGTTGCTGAGACGCGGTACCGGTAATAAGAAGAACGCGCTCCTGAGGGCAAACTGAAGGCTTCCGGAACTTTCGGAGGAGATAGGGGAGACAGAGTGGTCCTCTGTATAAATAACCGGCGTCTTAATTCAAGAGATGCATAAGAGCGCAGGGGCAACACCTTGCGAAGTTGGGTGGTACCGCAGGAGATTCAGCCTGTCCCGACAAAGAAGATTGTCGGGACAGTTTTTTGTTCCGACAGAAAAAAACGGTATAGGAAAAGGAGAAGTAAGAAATGAAGAACACAATGAAGAAGATGCTGGCAGCGGTCCTTGCAGTCATTATGGTAGCGGGAATCCTCGCCGGATGCAGCGGCAACGGCGGCAGCAAGACAGAGGCTAAGACAGGCAAGAATTCGACATTCGCTTATCTCGTAGATACGACGGATCTGGAGAAACCGACACTGGATCTCTCCAATGCTTCCGGACAGCTGAAGAAAGTCCTGGACGCGGGCGTTCTGACGATCGCCACCAGCCCTGACTATCCCCCGGCTGAGTTCGTAACAGAAGACGGTAAGGTCTTCGGCAGCGAAATGATGCTTGCCAAGTATGTTGCGGATTGCCTGGGTGTTGATCTCGCGATCGAGACCATGGACTTCAGCGCGACCCTGACAGCCGTTTCCACCGGCAAGGTCGATATCGCTTTCTCCGGCTACGGCTGGAAGGCAGACCGTGCGGAGAGCTATGAGCTGTCCACCGGTTACACAGGCGGCGACGACATCAACTATCATACCCTGATCGTTCCCGCGGGACAGGAAGACAACTACAATGAGTTCACTGATTTTGTAGGCAAGCACATCATGGCACAGGCTTCTTCCCTGCAGCAGATGTATGTAGAGGATCAGATCATTGCGCTGAATCCTGACGGCGGCACCAATCTGGAATTCGTAGCGACACTGGATCAGGCGGTTCTGTCCCTGGCTTCCGGCAAGTGCGACGCGGTCGCGATGGACGGCAGCACGGCTGAGATGTATGTAGAACAGTCCGACGGCAAGTTCGCTCTGTCCGGTCTGCACTTTGACCTGACCATGTACGGTGATTACGAAGGAAACGTCGCGGCAGCCAAGAAGGGTGAGACCGAGTTTATCGCCCAGATCAACAAGTGCATCGATATGGCAATGGAGAAGGGCTACTACGAGAACTTCTATCAGGAAGCAAGGAAGCTTGCCGGAATCGACGACGAAGAATAATCCGTTCCTGACGGCAGCTTCGATACTTCAATCGGCAGCTTCGGTCACTTTTATCAGAAGTTAACAGAGGTGTTTATTCATGGGAGAAAGCATTTTTTCGGTATTGTATAAGTACTGGCCGATCTTCTTAAGAGGCCTGCTTGGAACGCTGGAATACGCGTCCATCGCGGTTGCGATCGGAACCGTTCTCGGCGCGCTGATCGCGGTCCTGCGGCTTTCCAAGAACAAGGTGCTGTACGGGATCTCGTCCGTTTACGTCAACGTGCTCCGCGGCACACCGCTTCTGGTTCAGATGTACATTGCGTACTTCTTTATCCCGATGGCGATTCCCGCGCTCAACAGCATCGATAAGGTTTATTACGTCATGCTGGCGCTGATCCTTAACTCCAGCGCGTATGTCGCGGAAATCATCCGCGGCGGCATCAATTCCGTTGACAAAGGACAGACCGAAGCGGCAAGATCGCTCGGTATGACCGCAAGCCATACGATGTTCCGAATCGTCTTCCCACAGGCGATCAAGAACATCCTGCCTTCTCTCGGAAACGAGTACATTGCCATGATCAAGGAAACGTCCCTTGCCGGCACCTTCATGCTGTACGAGCTGATGTACACCCGTACACTTCTTGCCAACAAGTTCCTGGTATGGCAGCCGCTGTTCATTATTGCGGGTATCTACCTGATCGTAACACTGGTACTGTCCGCGATCGTAAAAAAGATGGAAAGGAAGCTGAGCGTCAGTGATTGATGATAAGACTCCATTAATTGAAACGGTAGACCTGCATAAGGATTTCGGACAGCTGAAGGTCCTGAAGGGCATCAGCGAAAAGATTTACAAGGGCGAAGTCGTAACGATCATCGGGCCTTCCGGCGGCGGCAAGTCCACTTTCCTGCGTTGCCTGAACCTTCTGGAAATCCCGACAAGCGGCAAGGTTATCTTTGAATCCGAAGAGCTGGACGCGAAGGCGACGGATCTGAACCGCCACCGCCAGAAGATCGGTATGGTTTTCCAGCTGTTTAATGTATTCCCGCATCTGAAAGTTATCGATAACATTACGCTCGCGCCGATCCTGGAGAAGAAAATCCCCAAGGAGCAGGCGGAGGCCAAGGCGATGGAGCTGCTGAAGATGGTCGGCCTGGAGGACAAGGCGCAGGAGTATCCGCGCAAGCTTTCCGGCGGACAGAAGCAGCGTCTCGCGATCGTCCGCGCGCTGGCGATGGAACCCGACGTCATGCTCTTTGACGAGCCGACGTCCGCGCTGGACCCGGAGATGGTCAAGGGCGTTCTGGAGGTCATCCAGAATCTGGCCGAGAGCGGCATGACATGCGTTATCGTTACCCATGAGATGG
>CACZPA010000210.1 GCA_902782895.1 uncultured Eubacteriales bacterium | reverse complement strand
GCTTTCAGATAATAGCAGTAGCAGCACCGCAGATTACAGAAGGATCCGACGGGCTTGGCCATGACGGCAAAAGGCAGACGGCTTACGTACTCCGCCTGGGTCATTTCAGATGTTTCTCGAAGAAGGCGAGAGCTTTCTCCCAGGAATCCATGGCCTGCTCCTGCCGGTACATCGGGGTGTGATAGTACCACATACCGTGCCCGGCTCCGTCATAGCGGTGGAATTCATAATCCTTGCCGTATTTGACAAGCTCGGCCTCCAGAATATCGACAGCCTCGGGGGTCGGATTCCGGTCTTCGTTGCCGAAGATGCCAAGCAGCGGGCAGGAGAGGTCAGCGGTATATGCAATCGGAGCGACAGGACGGGCAGGGGTCGCGTCTTCCGGCTTAGCTACAACGCCGCCGCCCCAGCAGTCGATCGCCGCGTCGATGCCCTCCAGACGGCAGGCTGCGAGGAAAGCGTGACGTCCGCCAGAGCACATGCCGATGACGCCGATCTTGCCGTTGCAGGCCGGGTTGGCACGCAGAGCGGCGATCGCGCCGGCACAGTCGCCCATGACGACATCGTCTACAGCGCCACCGGCCGCGCGTGCCATCTGAGAGACCTCGGACGGGGTACCTTCACCGAAACGCTGATAGATATTCGGGCTCATGACCATGTACCCATGCTGGGTAAAACGCCTCGCGGCTTCACGGGTGTACTCGTCCCAGCCCGGCATATGCGGGATCATAACGATTCCGGGATGCTGTCCGCCGCCGAGGGGACGGGAGAAGTAGGTGCGCAGCGGAGTATTGTCCGCACCCTGGATGACCGTCGTCTCGGCGATCATGCCTTCGTATTCATCGGTACGCAGTGTGTTCCACATAGTTGTTGCCTCCTTCTATAATGTAATGGTTGCTGCAAGCTTTCGCGGTTCGAAATACAGTATTTTAAAGATATGCTTTCAGGAATTTAATGATCTGGTCGTAGACTTCCGGAGTCCAGCAGCCATGCCCGTGTCCGGCGCCCGTGATCTTGATCATCTCGGCGCGTCCGCCCGCGGCGCGGATATTGTCGCAGAAACGCGCATCCTGCGCCATCGGGATCCAGATATCGTCGTCCCCCTGAATAAAGAGGAAGGGCGGCAGTTTCTTCGCGGTCGGAATCAGACGGGAGCAGCTTGCGCTCTGCAGATATTTCTCCGGCTCGTCGCCGTAGGTCTCCTGGAAAAGCTCATGCAGTTCAAAGGGATACGGATCCTCTCCAAAGCGCAGATCTTTGTGTTCCGCGATACGGTCCTGTACCAGATATTCGGGATCGACCGGCGCGTAGAAAGCCACACAGGCCTGAACATCTGTTGTCTGGTCCCGATTCCCGCCGATCGTGTAATCAGGTCCGTCTCCGCACAACGCAGAGAAGACAACCGTCTGGCCACCGGAAGAGTCGCCGAGCAGCGCGATCCGGTCCACATCGATGTGGAAAACGTCCGCGTTCGCCTTGAGATAGCGGATGGCTTCCTTTACGTCCTGGATAACCGCCGGGAACGGCGCGTCATCCTGATAGACGCCGCGGTAGTCGATGCTCGCGATGATATAGCCTTCCTCCGCGAGACGGACCATTTTCGGCACATGCTTGATTACCTCGGCGCCGGCCCAACCGGAACCCGGAACATCGACGATCAGCGGGAAACGCGGGAGTTCCTTTGGCGCGGCCGGTGCTGTCGGACGGGGCACGCGGCCCTGTTCCTGCAGTACCGTCATATAGGTCCTGCGCGGCGGTTCCTGCAGTGCAGGCGGGACAGGGGAGAGAAGCTGCAGCTTCAGATCTCTGCCCGGACGTTTTGCATAGACGATGTCAGGCGTATACGTTATGTGATAGGATGTTTTCGCGTTGGAATAAAACACATTGCTGTAATACATAACTGCCTCCTGATTGTATCCGGGCCGAACCCGGCTGATAATGAATCTGTTAAGATTATTATAGAAGAAAAATCAGGGACTGTCAATTACTTGACGTGCGGCAGACAGAATGATATGCTTTATTGCAGTTATCCCTGCGGCGGACGATATTCCAGAATATCGCCGGGCTGGCAGTCAAGGGCGGCGCAGAGCTTAGCGAGCGTCGAGACCTTGACTGCTTTTGCTTTGCCTGTTTTTAAGATGGACATATTGGGGAGCGTGATTCCGACGCGCTCCGAGAGCTCGGTCACGCTCATCTTGCGTTTGGCGAGCATGACATCGATGTTGAAAATGATTTCGCCTTCCATAGTAACCTCCTCAGATCGTCAGATCGCTCTGATCCTGCAGCGCGGCTGCCTTGTAGACCAGATGGGACAGCGCGGCTGTGGCGACGGCGATCACAATGCCGGCAAAGATCGCGAATAAAGCGATAAACAGGATGCCGGGGTGAACAGCGTTCATGACAATTCCGATCACGAGCATCACAAAGAAGTAAGCGCAGTCGCAGGCTGCAAGGATGGAGATCTTCTTAAGGTATTGTGCATTCTCTTCACAGAACGAATTATCAAAACCGATATTTGTGAAGATCTTCCAGGCGAGTCCGAGTGCCCAGTATATGGGAATGGCCGTGATCCAGATCGTGATCAGATATGGCCAGAAGAGATACGCGAATTCCTCAACGGCCAGATCTTTGCCGATCGTCGGGATCAGCCAGAAGTAGATGATCAAGCCCGCGATACCGACACCGATAACGATGATTTTGAGCCATAATGCGAGATTTTTCTGATTCATGATAAATCCTCCGTTATATTATATTTACAACCAGAATCGTATTTACAGCAAGCAGAGCAGAGACCAGCTGACGCCGCAGGCGATCGTCCAGATCCGCGCGGTCTTCCGGCCGGTGAGCCGATGGATCAGCAAGGCAAGCATGCCGCCGAAAGCAGCCAGAACAAGCCATGTGCTTTGCAGTCTTTTTACGGTAAAGCCGAAGATGGAGATATAGAGAACAAGCTTGGAACAGGCAACGACGGCAAAGAGCATGCTCTCGAGGATGAGCAGGACTTCCATAACTTTCAGGAAACGGCCTGCCGCGCTGTCGCGGCTGTCCTTGTCAGAGGTCCGCAGAGCGCACCAGTACAGGATCAGATTGATGGCCAGGACCCGCAGAAGCTCGAAGAAGCCCTGACGGGCATATTGCGAAACGATGAATCCGTCCGGCAGTTTCCCGATGAACGCTCCGAAAAGGTATTCCGCCTGCAAAATGAAGAAGATCAGGTAGAAAGCGGAAAAGACGGTGATGATGATCCCCCAGACCAATGCCTTGACCTTGGCTGCTCTATCCACACCCTCCATAAGAGCTGCGCTTTCCTTGTGGACGGCCTCGATCTCTATTCTGTGGGTTCCCGCGATCAGACCGAACAGATAAGCGGAAACCGGCAGCGCGGCGAAGGCATAGCCGATATACTTGCCCTCAAAATGGATGGCGGAGAACCATTCGGTCATCCCGTCAAAGAAGCGGCGGAACGAGTCATCCGCGGAGGAAAGCTGCCGCAGGGCGGAGGAGAGTAGGATCATTCCGACAAGCGCCGCGCAGATCCCGGCGATCCAGGCGACAGCCTTGGAAGAGAGTCCAGCATTCTTTTGATTGTCGGAAGGATAAGGATATAGCACGGTCTTGGAAATATCGGGTTGTACAGCCGCTTCGCCATTGTCCGGCACATCTGCCGGAGCTGTCTGCGCCGGCTCCGCTTGCGCCTCGGGATGGTTCTTATTGCGGGAGAAAAGCGTCGCAAACATTACTTGAATCCGTAGAAAGATATACCGGAAGGGGAAAAGGACGGATCCGTTCAGCGCGTCCAGCGGGAGCATATGTCCGCTGCGGCCTTCCGCTAAACGGTTGGACCGTACAAGCACCCAATAGATGGCAAACGCGTGCAGGGACAGATATTTCTCCCAGTCCGGGAAAACCGTATCGTCATGCCAGTTTCCCCAAGGGAAGTGCAGCTGGCTGAGCAGGATCCCGACGGTGATCGTGATCAAACAGCCGAGCCAGACCGGATTCTCGCATGAGGGCTTCTCATCGTGATACATCCACTCTACGGCAGCGATAAAAGCGGCAGTGAAAAGTAGCAGCAAGATGATGGACAGCCATTTGCCGTCATCATAGACATAGGAGAGAATATTGCTCTCGAAAGCGATCAGTACATGCAGATAAGCAGGCACAAAGATCAGAAAGGAAAGAATTCTCTCCTTATTATCCGGACGATCTGAGATCATGATAAAACCTCCTTGGATGTCCGTCTCCGTGTACCGCGGTTTGCGCAGGCCTGCACCACG